>JAOAEP010000134.1 GCA_026416755.1 bacterium
TCTTTATATTACGCAGAGGGGAATAACAATTTTACTTATGTTGTTATAAATGAACAAGGAACAGAAACGAAAGTATATGAATACGGAGGGGAGTTAGTTATTGTTCTTAAAATTTTTATCTGAAAGATTTAGTAAAAATAAATTTTATATGGAATTCCCAATTTTGTAGAGATCCCTGAAATTATATTAAAGACATGTTCAAGTTGGGATATTTCAAATACTGGGATGATTAAAATAGTTAATTTGAAAAAGACACTTGAAACATTTTTGCCTATGATAAAATTCCCTAATGGTGAAGAAATTATATTTGAAATTGAGAATAAAGAAAAAATTGGTGTGAAAAAAGAAAATGGGAAAGTTAAATTTATTTATGATGAAGGGAAAAACCATATAAAATTAAAGGAAGATGAAATAGTTAGATTATTTTTCAATTTCCCACACATCGGTATAAAAATGGATGAGGATTTGAAAACCTTATTTAAAACATTTCTACCCTTTGATTTATATTTCCCTTCCCTTGACCATATTTAATAAAATTTATTGACATTTTTTTTGCCTATGTAATAATTAATTTGAAAGAGGGCAAATTTAACTAGGAGGTAAATTATGAAAAAAAGTGTTAATTTATGGATACTTCCTGGTAATATTAGTTTTGAAGATGGATTGAAAATGATTAAAGATGCTGGATTTGAAGCAGTTGAAGTGAATACAACGGAAGGAGGGGGGATTCTTGATATAAATTGTAGTGAAAATGATGCAAAAAAACTGGCAGAAAAAATAAGAAAAAATGGACTTGAAATAAGCAGTTTACTTACTGGACAGTTCTGGAAATATTCTCTTACAAGTTCAAATCCAGAGATAAGAAAGAAAGGAGAAGAACTTCTCGAGAAATCAATTAAAATAGCAAACTATCTTGGAACAGATTCAATACTTGTCGTTCCAGGAGTTGTTGGTCCTTTATTTGGAGAAGGTGAAATTGTCAGTTATGATATTGCTTACAGAAGAAGTCAGGAATCAATCAAAAAATATGTAGAACTTGCTGAAAAAAACAAAGTTTATATATGTGTTGAAAATGTTTGGAATAAATTTTTATTAAGTCCTCTTGAGATGAAAAGGTTTGTTGAAGAAATTGGTTCAGAATATGTAAAGGTTTATTTTGATGTGGGAAATATTTTGATTATTGGATTTCCTGAAATGTGGATTAGAATACTTGGTAAATTGATTAAAAGAATTCATCTTAAAGATTTCAAACTTTCTATCGGTAATATAAATGGTTTCTGTGATCTATTGGAAGGAGATGTTAATTGGCCAGAAGTTATAAATGCACTTAAAGAGATAAAATATGATAGTTATCTTACAGCTGAAGTTGGGCCATATAAGTATCATTCAGAAACAAAAATATATACTACTTCAATCGCAATGGATAAAATTTTGGGGAGAAAATAATGACAAATAAAGAAAGAATTCAAACAGTTTTAAGGGGGGGGATACCTGATAGAGTTCCTGTTTCTCTTTATAAGATAAATCCTTTTGATTCTGAAAGTTTCTGGGCAAAACACAAAAGTTTTGAGAAATTAATAAAAAAAGCTCAACAACTTCAAGATACTTTTGTTTTTTATAGGCCTAAAACTGGTTTTTTCTTTTCCGCCCCAGGTTCAATTGATGTTAAGGTAGAGGAAACACACGATACACCAACATCAACAATAGTAAAATTAACAGTTGAAACAGAACATGGTCCTTTAACAAGAGTTGCAAGAAGTACAAATATGAGTATCCATCAATGGGTTGTTGAGCCCTGGATTAAAAGAGATAAAGATATTCTAAAATTTTTATCTCTTCCCTATGTACCATATCAACCCGATTTAACAGATTTAAATAATTTACAGAGAAATATAGGAGAAAAAGGATTTGTTGTAATTGCTTTACCTAATCCACTTGGAGTGGTTGGGTTTTTGTTTGCTCCTGGAGATTTCGGGAAATTTGCTTTTGATTATCCTAAACTTATAATGCAACTACTTGAAAAAATTTATGAAAGATTGCTTAATCTTTATAAATTTATCTCTTTCTCTATCACAAATGTAATTATTAGAATAAGAGGTGCAGAATATGCAACTCCTCCTTCTTTACCTGTTGAGTATTTCCCGGATTTCAAAAGGATTTTCTCAGATTTTGTTTTGAGATTTGATAGGCCATTAATAGAAACTTTAAAAAGAGGTAATTTCAACTATATATGTTATCACTGGCACGATGGGATAGAAGAACTTTTACCATTAATTTTACATCTTCCAATTGATATAATTGAGCCAATATGTAATAGTTATGACTTACCAAATAGAATTTTAAAAGTTAGAAGGATAGTTGGTGATAACATTACTATTATGGGAGGTATTCTGGCAGAAGATTTTGATTTTAGAACAAAAGAAGAAATAAGGAATATGACAAAAGATTGTTTAATACAGGGGGCAAGAAAAGGCAGGTTTATCTTAATCCCTTCAGATATACCTGAATCTGCTCCTATTCCATCAGAACTTGAGGAAAATTATATTGAATTTCTTGAATCTGGCGTAAATTTCGGAAGATACCCTATTAGTTAATAAATAAAGAAAACAAGAAAACCAGAAAGGTGTAAAAACAGAAATATTTAATCTTATTTTTAAAAACAATTTTTTTTAGTAAATAAAGTGTTATAATACTTACAAAGAAGGTGATTAAAGACCCTGTTATTATGTAGTCAATCCTTATATTTTTTATTTTATCAATTTTAAATATAATTGCTCCAATTATAGCAGGAATTGCAAGTAAAAAGGAAAAATTGAAAGCGGTTTCGTTTTTAATGTTTAAAATTTTAGCAGTAGCAATTGTTGCACCACTTCTTGAAATTCCTGGTAAAAGAGCAATGCCCTGTGAAAAACCGATAATAAGAGCAGTTTTAAAATCAATTATTTTTTCTCCTTCCCTATCAGATAGAAAAAGTAAAATTGTGGTTACTAAAAATCCAAAAGAAACAACATTTTTATTTTCCAGGAATTTTTTATCCTTGATTAAAAAACCAATTATACCTGTAACAATAGAGGCAGAAAAAATATAAAGAAATATTTTAAAATTTTCATCTTTAGTATCAAATTTAAAAAAAACTTTTATAATTTTAAAAATTTCCTTTCTTAAAAAAATGAAAATTGTTAAAAGTGAAGAAAAATGTAAGAAAATATCTAAGGTTATATCCGGTTTTGTACCAAGAATTTTATGAAAGATGAAAAGATGCCCTGAACTACTTATTGGAAACCATTCGCATATTCCTTGAACTATTGAAAGAACAATTATTTCTCTCAAAATTTCTCCTACAATTTTGGTAGTGTTATTGTAAAAATTGTTCCTTCTCCAACTTTTGATTTGACTTCTATCTTACCATTATGTTCTTTTACAATTTTTTCTACAATTGCAAGTCCAAAACCTGTTCCTCTTGAACCTTTTGTGGTAAAAAATATATCAAAAATTCTATTAAGATTTTTTTCTGGAATTCCACATCCATTGTCTTCAATAATAATTTGAAATGCCTTTTCTATTTGTTTTGTTTTTATTTTTATTATCCCTTTATTTTCTTCAACAGCATCAATTGCGTTTTGAATTAAATTTGCTACCATCCTCTCTATTCTATGTCTATCAACTTTTACAGCCTTTAAATCATCATCAAAATCTTTTATAATCTTAATATTTTTCTCTTTTAAATGGGACTCAAAATAGGAAATAACATCGTCAAGTATAGAATTTAAATCCACTTCTTCAATTAAAATTTCTCTATCTCTTGAAAAATCAATCATTGAGAGAACAAATTCTTTAAGTTTTGTGTAATTCTTTTTAATTATATCTTTTCCTATTTTTATATCTTCTATATCTTTTTCTTGTAGCCCTGTTTCTATAAAGTAAATGCCATTTTCAAATTTTGTGAGTATATTTCTTAAATCATGAGAAAGGCCAGAAATTAAATGTCCTATCATAACAAGTCGCTCATTCATAATCATTTTTTGCATCAATTTTATGTTTGAAATTGAAAAACTCACAACAGTAGAACCTGCAATCATAAGAGAAATTTCTTCAGGTGTGAAGCCCCTTTTATAATCTCTTCCAATTATAAATAACCCATATTTCTCTTTTGTAGTCCTTAGAGGTATAAATAATATTGAATAAAAATTACTATCTACCTTTTTTTCATACAAAAGACTTTCACCTTTTTCAAAAATTTCATTTACCATGGAAGAAAAAATTTCATCATTGAAATCAATAGGATAACTATATCCAGACGCGATTTTACTATCCGGAGTTTTTAAATAAATTTTTATAAAATCTGGATTTAAAAATTCTTTTGTTCTTTCTCCAAGGATTTCAACAAGAGATATTTCATTTTCAATACTTACCATTCTTTCTGAAAGGTGATACATAAATAATATTTCTGCAAAAAAACCAAGTATACCTTTTTCTATGTCTTTCAATTCATCAAGAAGAGAAGTTACAAATCCATCAACTTCTGAAATTTTCTCTCTTTTTTCAATATTTTTGATGAAAAAATTAAATCTTTCTATAAGATTAGAAACAGGTTTCAACATAACATCTTCAAACCTAATTTTCTTTTTATTTCTCATTTTTTTGGAATTTCTTAAATATGTTTCAAAAGGAATTTAATTATTTCCTCCCGCATCTGTAATGTCTCTCTATGGCCAGTATTATATATTTTAAGTTTCCAGTTCTCTTCTTTACCAAAAACAGCATAAACTTTTTTTAAGTTTTCATCTATTTTTTTTAATCCTTCAATAGGTGTTAATCTATCAAAAGCACCTGCTAAAGATAAATGAGGTCTTGGAGCAATTAAAGAATTTATATCAAATGTAGAAAAATATTTCAGGAGGGATGGGACAAAATAATATATTCCATGTCCAGAAAGTCCATTCGTTCTAATTAATTCATCAAAGTCAGTTAAACAACAGATATCAATACAAACTTTTATTCTTTCATCAAGAACGGCTAACCACCAAGCCATTGTAGAACCCATGCTCATTCCAATTGTGGCAATCCTTTTTTCATTAACCTCTTCCCTTGTAATAATATAATCAACAACTTTTAAACTATCAAAAACCATAAGTCCCCATAAAACTTTTCCCTTCCATATAAGTTCTTTAAAAAGATCAAGTTCATCTCTTCCACTTCTTTCACCAAAGTTTAACTGGTCTATACATATTCCAACAAATCCGAGAGATGTTATAATTTCTGCATAAGGTGGTTTTGCCATATAACTATTTCCTTCCAAAAATTCATCTTTACCAAGATAATATTTCCCTCCATGTGAATGATTGAAAATAATAGCAGGAACTTTATCTTTTAAATTCTTGGGTTTAACAAAATAAGCAGGTACTGGCTCATATCCATTTAAATCAAGAATTAACTTTTCAAGAACATATTTTTCTCTTTCCTCTATATAATTTTCAATGAGTTTGACAGAATAGTTTCTATCTGGTAAATCACCAAGAAGTTCATATAATTTTTCTCTTTTTTCTTTCTGTATCATTATTAAACTTTCTTTTTCCATCTCACCAGTTCCCAATATCATCCTTTGTCCCAAATCTCCTATCGGGTCCTGCAG
>JAOAEP010000010.1 GCA_026416755.1 bacterium
ATTGTTATTTTTTTTCAAAATAGGTATTATTTTATAATTTCTACCAGTATTAGCAAAAATTATTTTTTCTATTCTTGATTTATTTATAGGATTTTCTACCATTGATTTATGGAAACTATATTTTTTTTCAAACAATATATATATTTTTTCATCTTCAATCTTTTCAATTTTGCCTTCTTTCAATGCTGCTTCTAATGTTGGCTTTTCTTTTTTTATTTCTTTTAAAATATCTTCCCAATTAAATTCTTTATAAACTTTCTTTTCCTCTGCTTTCTGTTCATTTTCCTTTAGCTTTTCATTATTCTCATTCTTTAAATCAAAAATGGATTCAAAAATTTCTTTTTTTTCTTCTTTATCTTCTTTTTTTAGCTTTTCAGAACCCCATAATTGAATTAATTTAAAAATAAGAATTTCAGACAAAATAAGTGGTTCTCTTTCTCTCCTCAATTTATTTTTAAATTCTATAATATAATCAATACCTTCAAAAATTTTCTCCATCTCTATATTATTAAATCTTTCTACTACTTCACTGTTTATATTAAATTTTTCAATCCCTAATTTTTCAAGAACTATATTTTTAATTTTTTTAAGTGTACCTTCAAAAATTAAAACAGGGTCTTTACCTTCAGAAATAAGTTTATGAAATGTTTCTAAACTTTCTATATAATTTTTATCAAGTATGTTCTTTAAAATTGTCTCAATACTTTTTTCTTCTGGAAAACCAAATAAATTCCTAACATCTTCATGCTTAATTTTTTCTTCACAATAAATAGATAATTGCTCAAGTAAACTTATTGCATCCCTTAAAGAACCTTCACAAAACTCATATATTTCTTCTATTGCTTTTTCTTCTATTTCAATCTTTTCTTTTTTACATATTTCCATAATTTTATTTTTCACTTCTTCTTTCTTCAACGGTTTTAGGTTAAACCTTTGACATCTTGAAATTATAGTAGGTGGAATTTTTTCAGGAGCAGTTGTGGCAAAGAAAAATTTAATATAGGGCGGTGGTTCTTCAAGTGTTTTTAATAAAGCATTAAATGCCTCAGTCGTCAACATATGGACTTCATCTATGATATAAATCTTAAATCTTGATTTAGCAGGCATTAAATTTATACTTTCACGTATATTTCTTATTTCATCTATTCCTCTATTTGAAGCACCATCTATTTCAAGAACATCAAAAGAAACTCCATTTGTTATTTCTAAACAATTATCACATTTATTACAAGGGTCAGGAGTAGGTCCTTCAATACAATTTAAACATTTAGAAAAAATTCGTGCTATAGTTGTTTTCCCAATTCCTCTTGGTCCAGCAAAAAGATATGCATGAGCAATCTTTTTAAGTTGAAGTGTTTTCTTTAAAACATCAACCACTTCTTTTTGTCCACAAACTTCATCAAAATTTTGAGGTCTATATTTTCTTGCAAGTACAGTATACATTTTAATGTAATTTTATCATCATCTTTAACCATTGGCAATTAAATTAAGCAACATAAAGACTTTATTATCTTTATTGTTTATTTTCAAAATTTATTTTTATGTTTAATGTGTTTTATTTTTGAGATTTTTTATTAAGACCTTTTTGAAAAAAACTATAAATAGTTAAATCTTTTTTAACATTTAAATTACTTAACTTTTGCCCCTCCATAATATTTTCTTAAATTATCACTTTCTTTCAAAAATTCTTCAACTTCCATTTCTCTAATAAAAACGATACCTCTACTTGCCCTAATTCTTGCATATTCACTTCCTCCAAAGAAATCCCTTCCCAAAACTACTTTTATAAATGAACCTTGTTGAACCATTATCTTTATAGCAAGTTCAGAAAAAGGGCCATCATATTCATAACTTGGAAAAGAAGCACTCCTTTGAGACCCAAAACATATATCAAAAGCACTTTTAATAATAGCAATAGAATTCATTGATACAGGAACATAAATATTGGCTTCTGAAGGATGGAATCTATCCCATATGTTTCTGTATCCCCATATTTTGATTCGTTTATTTATCCTTGAACAATAACTTTTTACAGATTGAGTAATTATTTGAAGAACTTTATAGTGAGTATCAGGGCCTGTTCCTTCAGGGTCAAAAGCGACTGTAATAACATCAGGATTAATTTTTTTTAAAATTTTAAGAAATGGTTTTACATCTCTTTCCCACTCAGGTTGAGGAGTAAATATTTCACCAGTATAAAAACCTAAACGTAAATGAAAAATATTATCACATCCAAAACCTAAATGTGCCCATAAAAGTTCCTCTTCCCACTCTCTTATCATTCCTTTTAATTTTTGAATATCTGGAATATCTCTTTTCCCAGGATATGCTTTTAAAATTTTCTGTTTTAGATAAAAAATTTTATTTATAATTTTTTGAGGTTCATCACTTCTTACTAATTCTACTAAATTCCGATACATCCTTCTTGCTTCTGCTTCTTTTTTTATTTCTTCATTTTGTCCTGCAACTCCATCTAAATATCTATAAATATCTCTGTTTTTCCCGGTAATATTTGTTCTTCCAAAATAGTTTTTTTCTAATAAAAGTTTATCCAATTTCCTTCCTTCTATATGTTTTTCAAGATTTTCAAGTTGTTCCATCAAATAATTATTTGTTACAGAAGTAAATCCACTAGTTAAAGTGACAAAAAAATGACGATTTGAGGGTTTTCTAACAAGGTGAAGAATGTATGGTAAATATCCAAGCATTATATCATCATGATGAGGGGCAGTATGTAAAAAAGTTGTATTTTCTATTTCCTGTATTCCTTTTAAAACTCTATACTTGAAATTATCTTCTATTTTTTTGGCTACTTCTTTAAAATTTTTTAATTCTCCTTTTTCTATTAATACTTTCCCAAAAATATCATTTTCAACATCTTTTAAACTAATTTCGGTGATTTTCTTATTTAACTTATAAGAAATATCTACTAAAATCTTTTCTTTTTCGAAGAATGGAATAAATTTACAATTTTTAAGTTTTTCAATTTTTCTTCCCTTTAAAAGAGTCGCAGCACCACTTGTTATATAAAATCTCGCCCCTTCCAATTTATGTAGAGCAGTTGCAGGGTAAAGAATATCTGGCTCATTTTCAATAGCATTTTGAACTACTTTTGCCTTACTTTCACCTGCAGCCATAATTATTACAGTAGCGGTTGGATTTTTACAAATAGTTGCGAGTCCAATAGTCATAACTGCTTTATCCCTTGAGTTTTCAATCCCACCTAGGTCAATAGATGATGCTGCAGCAGTTTCATAATTAATTTTAAGAACTCTGGTTGTTGAATTATGATCTGAACCTCTTATATTAAAAGCAATGTGTCCATCTGGGCCAATACCACCAAGAAAAAAACCAATACCACCAAGTTCTTCTATCTTTTTTTCATATTCCATAGCATATTTATCAATTTCATAAATTGCTTTCTGTTGTCTTACTTCTTGTTCAGTTTTAGGCATTCTATATCTTAGAGTAAGATCTACCTTTCCATCAGGGAAAATTGAAAAAAGATTTTGTCCTTCTGGAGCACCTATTTTCCATGTATCCATAAATATAGTTTTTTCTGGATTTAAACCAAACCCTTTTAAATAAAATTTTCTTATATAGTAATTAAAACTATTTTCTCTTTTAGGATCCATAGGATAAAATTCATCTATTTGAACAAACCAGTAATTTTTCATATCAGGTTTATTTTTTACATCAATACCCCAGTATGACAATTCTTTCTTTACTTCTTTATTATCCCAGTTTTTTAGATAAAATTGTGTCCATTTAATAAAATACTCGGGTGTTTTACCAGTAGGAAGTGATATAACACCTTCTGGATTTAATTGAAGCCACTCAATAAATCTTAAAGAAACAATTTTACCCAAAAAAGGGAAATCTGGAACTTCAAGGATTTTTATTTTTTCATACGGATATAAAAGTTGTTTTTTAAAATCTCTTATTGCTATCTCTTCAACTTTAGAAAATAGATTATATCTTTTCATTTTATATTTTTAAAAATTGGGCGGTACAGGATTTGAACCTGTGACCTCTTCCTTGTGAAGGAAGCGCTCTAACCACTGAGCTAACCGCCCAAATATCTTATTTTTTCTGGTTTTAAAATCCCTCTTTCTGTTATAAATCCAGTAATTAAGAAATTTGGCGTAACATCAAAAGCAGGATTAAAAACTTTTGCTTTTTTTGGGGATATATATTCCCCATTTATTTTTTTTACTTCATTTTCATTCCTTTCTTCAATCGGTATTTTATCTCCATCCTCTATATTGAAATCAAAAGTAGAAAAAGGAGCCGCAACATAAAAGGGAATTTTGTGATAATTCGCAAGAACTGCTATTGAATAAGTACCAATTTTATTTGCTGTATCTCCGTTTTTTGCAATTCTATCTGCTCCTACAATTACTAAATCTATTTTATTTTTATTCATCAAATACCCTGCCATGTTGTCACATATAAGAGTATAAGGAATCTTATTTTTTTCAAGTTCCCATGCTGTTAATCTCGCTCCTTGAAGAACTGGTCTTGTTTCGTCAACATACACATGAAACTTTTTACCTTCTTGTTTTGCCACATAAATTGGTGCCAGTGCTGTTCCAAAACCAGTTGTAGCAAGTCCACCTGCATTACAGTGTGTTAAAATATTCATGCCATCTTTTATTAATTTACTTCCATATTTCCCTATTCTATAACAAGCATATAAATCTTCATTATGAATATTTTTGGCTTCATTCAATAATCTTCTCATTAATTCATTTTTATCTTTTCCAGTAAAAGTTTCAACAATTTTTGACATTTTATTAAGTGAATAGAAAAGATTATAAGCAGTTGGCCTTGAACTTTTTAAAAACTCAATATCTTCCTTAATCTTTTTTTTCAAATCTTCCATTGATTTATTTTTATTTTCAATAAAAGAAACAAGTACACCATAGGCACAAACACATCCAATTAATGGAGCACCTCTTATTTTTAATTCTTTTATCGCATTATAAACTTTATAAACACTATTAAGTTTCAATATCACTTTCTTTTTAGGGAGTTTTGTTTGGTCAATAACATAAAGTCCATTTTTCCAAAATAAAGGTTTTATTGGTTTTTTCTCCATTTTTATATACCCTGTCGGATACAATCTTCTCCAATTGTTCTTTTTATTTCATAAAGAAATTCTTCACTTAAATTTATTCCATAATTTCTTGGTTTAATTTTAATCCGCTTATCATTTAAAATAAGATTGAGAAATACGGGAGAATCGCCTTTAAACCTTAAGAATAAGTTTTTAATAATTTCTATCTTTTCTTCTCCAATAGGAAGTTTCAAATCAATTTCAATTTTTTTTAAAAATTTTTCTTTTACATTGTTCATATTTGCAACATCATCCACTATTATTTTAAACTCTTCCGGTTCTTTCTTTAACCTTCCTTTCACAAAGATAAGATTTCCCACTCTAATAATTGTTGAAAATTCTCCAAAGACAGACGGATAAAAAATCGCTTTAATTTTACCATCCATGTTTTCAATTTCTCCAATTGCCATCTTTTCTGCCTTTTTCCTTGTCATTGTTCTTTTAATATCCGTAAGTATACCACCCCAAATAATTATTTCTCCTTCTTTTATTTTTTTAATTTGTTCAAGAGACATAGAATAAAGTTTTATTAAAGGCATATGTTTTTCTATTGGATGACCTGTAAGATAAACTCCCAACATTTCTTTTTCATAGGATAAAAGTTTTGTTTG
>JAOAEP010000011.1 GCA_026416755.1 bacterium
TCTCCAATTGTTCTTTTTATTTCATAAAGAAATTCTTCACTTAAATTTATTCCATAATTTCTTGGTTTAATTTTAATCCGCTTATCATTTAAAATAAGATTGAGAAATACGGGAGAATCGCCTTTAAACCTTAAGAATAAATTTTTAATAATTTCTATCTTTTCTTCTCCAATAGGAAGTTTCAAATCAATTTCAATTTTTTTGTAAAATTTTTCTTTTACATTGTTCATATTTGCCACATCATGCACTATTATTTTAAACTCTTCCTGTTCTTTTTTTAACCTTCCTTTCACAAAAATAAGATTTCCCACTCTAATAATTGTTGAAAATTCTTCAAAAACAGGCGGATAAAAAATCGCTTTAATTTTACCATCCATGTTTTCAATTTCTCCAATTGCCATCTTCTCCGCCTTTTTCCTTGTAGTTGTTCTTTTAATATCCGTAAGTATACCACCCCAAATAATTATTTCTCCTTCTTTTATTTTCTTAATTTGTTCAAGAGACATAGAATAGAGTTTTATTATAGGCATATGTTTTTCTATTGGATGACCTGTAAGATAAACTCCCAACATTTCTTTTTCATAGGATAAAAGTTTTGTTTGGGGCCATTCAGGAAGAGATGTAATTGCTTCTTTATTCATTATAGGAAGTAATTTTTTTGTTTCTTTTGAAGTAAAAATTTCAATATGATTTTCATCTTTTACTTTCTGCATTTTATTTCCATGTTCTATAGCATCATCTATCATTGCAAAAAGTTGTGATCGATAAATCCCAAGATAATCAAAAGCACCAGATTTTATCAAACTTTCAATTACTTTTTTATTAACTGTCCTTAAATTAACCCTTTCACAAAAATCATAAAGTGAAACAAATTCTCCACTTTTTCTACTTTCAATAATTGATTTTATTGCAGCAGAACCTACATTTTTGATTGCAGAGAGACCAAAAATTATGTCATTCCCAAAGATTTTAAAATTTTCATCACTTTCAATGAGGTCTGGTGGCAAAACCCATATCCCCATCCTTTCACATTCTTCAATATATTCAGCTACTTTATCTTGATTTCCAATTTCACTATTTAAAAGACAAGTCATAAATTCAAGGGGGTAATTGGCTTTTAGATATGCTGTTTGGTAAGAAATTAAAGCATATCCAGCGCTATGGGATTTGTTAAACCCATAACCAGCAAAATTATAAATATTTTCAAATATTTTTTCAGCAACTTCTTTTTTTACTCCATTTGAAATAGCACCTTTTACAAATTTTTCTCTCATTTTTTCCATTTCTTCAGGAATTTTTTTTCCCATTGCTTTTCTTAAAATATCTGCTTCACCCATTGTAAAATTTGCCAGTTTATTTGCTATCTGCATTACCTGTTCTTGATAAAGTATTATTCCATACGTAGATTCTAAAATGGGCTTAAGAATTTCATGGTCATATTTAATTTTTGATGGATCTTTTTTCCTCTCAATATATTCTCTCACCATACCACTTTTCATAGGCCCTGGTCTATATAAAGCGAGAACCGCTATAATATCTTCAAACCTCCGTGGTTGTATTTCTCTCAATAAATTTCTCATCCCTTCACTTTCAAGTTGAAATACTCCTATTGTTTCCCCTTTAGAAAGAAGTTGATATGTTTTTTCATCATCCAGAGGGAAATCTTTAATTTCAACACCTTTTCTTTCTTTAATAAGGTTTATTGTATCTTCAATAATTGATAAAGTTTTAAGCCCAAGAATATCAATTTTTAAAAGCCCTATTTTTTCAATACATTCAAACTCATACTGACTTGCAATTTCTCCATTGGGACCTTTAAAAAGAGGCACAAATTCACTAACATTACTTCCTGTAATCACAATCCCTGCAGCATGAATAGAAGGATGTCTTGTAAGTCCTTCTAATTTTAGGGATATATTGAAAAGTTCTTTTATTTTCTCATCACTTTTCATAAGTGTCTTTATTTCTGGATTATTAATAACTTCTTCTTTCAAACTCGGTCCATATTCATGAGTTATAAGTTTTGCTATATTATTAATTTCATTGTAAGGGAATCCAAGAACTCTTCCGACATCTCTTATAACCGCTCTTGCTTGAAGTGTTCCATATGTTCCAATTTGGCACACATTTTCTTCTCCATACTTTGATTTTATATATTCTATTATTTCTTCTCTTCTTCTATCACAAAAGTCAATATCTATATCTGGTAAACTTATTCTTTCGGGATTTAGAAATCTTTCAAATAAGAGATTGTATGTAATGGGATTCACTTGAGTTATATTCATTAAATATGCAATAATACTTCCAGCAGAAGAACCTCTTCCAGGGCCAACCCTTATTCCTCTTTTTTTTGCTTCATTAACAAAATCATGAATTATTAGAAAATAGCCAGAAAATCCCATTTGTTTTATTATTTTAAATTCATAAGATATCCTTTTTATTATTTCATTATCACTCTCCTCCTCAAAGTTTTCTATTTCAATACCAAATTTTTCTTTTGCACCAATTTTTATCAATTCTTCAAAATACTCATCAACACTTTTGCCTTCAGGAACTTGAAATTTAGGAAGAAAATACTTATCAAATTCTAAAATAAGATTACATTTTTCAGATATTTCTATTGTATTTTCAATCGCTTCTGGTATATCCTTAAATCTACTAATCATCTCTTCTGGCTTTTTAAAATAAACTTCTTCTGTTTGAAATTTAATCTTTGGGTCATCAATTTTACTTCGTGTTTGAATACATAAAAGAACTTCATGAGCACGTCTATCATCTTTAAAAAGATAATGACAATCATTTGTAGCAACAATCTTTATACCTGTTTTTTTAGAAATTTCAATAAGTTTTGGAATTACAGTTTTTTCTTCTTCAAGACCAAGTATCATAATTTCAATATAAAAATTATCTTTTCCAAATATTTCGGAATAAATACCCGCTATTTCAAAAGCTTTATCAAATTCATCATTTTTTAAATAAGATGCTATTTCACCCTTAAGACAACCAGAAAGGCCAATTAATCCCTTTGAATATTTTGACAATACTTCTTTATCAATTCTAGGTTGATAGTAAAAACCTTCAAGATAAGAAATAGTAGAGAGTTTCATCAAATTTTTATATCCTTCTTTATTTTGAGCAAGAATTGTAATATGAAAAGGAAACTTCCTTTCTCCTTTCTCAAATCTTGAATTTTGAGCGATATACATCTCACTACCAATTATTGGCTTAACACCATGCTCAATACAAGATATATAAAACTTAATTGCTCCTGCTAAACTCCCATGGTCTGTAATTGCCAAAGCAGGCATACCATATCTATGAGCAAGAGAAGATACCTCCTCAATTCTACACATTCCATCAAGTAAACTATATTCAGTATGTAAATGTAAATGAACAAATTTTTTCATTTTTCTTTTTGTAATTTTTTAACTGATTGATATATTTTACCTTCAGTTTTCACACTTGGAGCAATAGCAATTTCAACAAGTTGCATCTCTTTAATATTTTTTGCTCCAAGAGATGCCATTGATAATTTAAGAGCACCTATTAAATTCTGACTTCCATCATCAACTTTTGCAGGCCCAAATAAAATTTCCTTAAGTGTTCCTGTAGTTCCAACTTTTATCCTTGTTCCTCTTGGTAAATTTTCATCACTTGTTGCCATTCCCCAGTGATACCCTTTTCCAGGGGCTTCTACTGCTTTAACAAGTCCAGAACCAATCATAACAGCATCCGCACCACAGGCGAACGCTTTACATATATCTCCACTTGTAACCATCCCTCCATCAGTTATTATTGGAATATACCTTCCTGTTTTTTTAAAATAGAAATCTCTTGCATAAGCACAATCCGCAGTTGCAGTAACCTGTGGAACCCCAATTCCCAGAACTTCTCTTGTTGTACAAGCAGCACCTGGTCCAATACCAACTAAAATTCCAGAAACACCAGTTTCCATAAGTTCATAAGCAACATCAAAAGTTACACAATTTCCTACCAGAATAGGAACACGAGAATTTTTACAAAAAGAATATAAATCAAGTGGTTTATACTTTGCTGAAATATGCCTTGCAGTTGTAACAGTGGATTGAATTACAAAAATATCAACTCCACTATTTTGAGAAATTTCTAAAAATCTTTCTGCACATTGAGGGATAGAACTTACAGCACAGATTACACCTCCTTTTTTTATTTCTGCTATTCTTTCTTCTATTAATTCTTCTTTAACTGGCTCTTTATATATATTTTGAATAATTTGTGTTGATTTTTCAGGAGGGGATGAAATTATTTCTTCAATCACTGAATATGGGTCTTTATATCTTGTATAGATCCCTAAAAGATTCAAAACACCAACACCTCCCATCTTACCAAAAAGAATAGCAAATTTAGGATCAACAACACCATCCATTGCTGCTGCAAATACAGGAATATTAAGAGTATAATTACCTATCTGAATTCTTATATCAACTTCTTCAGGATTTAAAGTTATTTTTCCTGGAACAAGGGAAATATCATCAAACCCATAACAAACGCGTGCCTTTCTGTTTATACCTATCCACATTGCCATATTTTTCCTCCTTTTTCAAAGTTTCATTTTAAAAAACAAAATTTTTAATACAAGTATTAATGAATTTTTTCCACATGATCTCTCATTCAATAGAGTATTTTTTTATATATTTTAAACCAAATTTGATATTTCTTAAACTTTTAAATCAAAATCTTTTTTATCTTGGTAAATAATAAAATTCTGAATTATTTTAAAAATGAGATATATTTGTTCAGGGGTTAATTCTTCAACTCTTTTTGAAGGTGAAATATCATATTTTAAAAGATTTTTCTCCATTATTTCTTTCTCAATTCTAAAAATTTTTTTCACAACATTTGTTAGTTTTTTTCTTCTATAACTAAAGATTAAAGGAAGAAACTCAAAAAATTTTTCTTTATTCTCTATTTTTATTTTCGGGTTTTTTAAGGGAATAATTTTAACCACTACAGATTCTACCTTCGGTCTTGGATAAAATACATTTTTATTTAAGGAATAACATATTTTCGTATCTGTGTAAATATAAAGTAGGACAGAAATAGGACAATACTGTTTAGTACCAGGTATCCCTACAAATCTTTC
Organism: bacterium; assembly: GCA_026416755.1. Lineage (GTDB taxonomy): Bacteria > Ratteibacteria > UBA8468 > B48-G9 > JAFGKM01 > JAMWDI01. The sequence continues at coordinate 5,123 of JAOAEP010000011.1, forward strand.
TCCAACTTCTTTTTGAACAGTTAAAAGTGCAAGTTTAATTCTTTTATGAAATTTAAGAATATGAAATAAAATAGGAGTACTTAAATAATAAGGAGTATTTCCAATAACTTTTACTCTACTTTCAAATGAATTCCAGAAACTTTCATCCGAATTTAAAAAATCCTTTTTAATTAAGTGAAATTTTTTATAACATGAAAAATTTTTCTCTAAGATTTTACAGAAATCTTCATCTATTTCAAATCCATAGTACTCTTTTACTTTTTCAATTATACCTTCAGTCAAAGAACCGAGTCCCGGACCAATTTCAATAACTATATCTTTTTTATTAAGATTAGCAAAAGAAAGTAATTTATCCCTTGCATTTTTATCAATTAAAAAATGTTGTCCAAGATGTTTTTTTATATTGATATTACCTATTTCTTTAAGTTTTCTTATTTCTTTTAAAGTTAAAAATTTCATTTTTGTTTGATGAAATTGCAAATAAACTTATATGCACATATAAAACTTTCAGGATTCCCTTTATTTTTATAAGCAATATCAAAAGCGGTTCCATGACCAGGACTTATTCTTGGAAGTTTTAATCCTGCAGTAAAATTCATGAGTTTCTCAAAATAAAATGTTTTAAGTGGAATTAATGCTTGGTCATGATAAATAGCAATTATTAAATCAAAATTTTTTCTAAAAATTGTATCTGCAGGGAAAGGACCTTCTATATTTATTTCTTTATTTTTTATTTTTTCAATTGCTGGCTTAATAATTTCAATTTCTTCTTTACCAAGGATACCATTTTCTCCAGCATGAGGATTTAGACCACATATACCAATTTTAGGGTTTTTAACTTTTAACTTTTTAAGAAATTCAAACCCAATATATATTTTTTCAATAATAAGTTCTTCCTTTAAATATTTAAAAATATCCTTTAGAGGAATATGGGTTGTTAAAAGTAAAACTTTATATTTTTCAGCAATCATTATCATAGCATATTTTTTTTCATTAAGTTTTTCAGATAGAAGCTCTGTATGTCCTGAATAATTATGTCCTGCGAAAAACCATGCTCTTTTTGATATGGGTAAAGTAACAAGGGCATCTATTACTTTTTTTTTCCAAAGGTTTATTGCCTCAATTACATATTTAAAAGAGGCTTCTCCACATATTCTATTATCATAACCAATAGGGAATTTCTTATCTTTTATTACATCTATTGGGAAAATATTTAAATACTTCTCATCAATATCTATTTTATCTTTCACCTCTTTTATTTTTATTTTTACATCAACATATTCTAAATTCCTTTCAATTACTGGAATATCAGCAATTATGAGAGGGACCACATCTTTATTTTTTTTAATTTCAAAAAATCCCTTTAATAATATTTCTGGCCCTATACCTGCAGGATCTCCAATTGTTATTCCTATAATTTTTTTCATTAAAGAAATTTTATTGGAATTGTGTTACTTAAAGTTTCTATATAATTTCTGTAAAGGATAGAATATTTAGTTTTAAAAAGTTTTTCTTTTATCTCTTTATATTTTTCTATCTTATTTATTTCAAGTTGTTTTTTATCTTTAAGGTATACAACAATCCATTTTTCTCCAATCTTAATTGGAGGAATAATTTTGTCTTTTTCAACTTTTTTAATTTCATTTAAAATCTCATCAATAATTTCTGAACTTTTAAGTTTAACATATTCCATTTCTTTCAAATCTTCAGAATCAAAATTTTCAACAAATTTTTCACTATCTTCTTTTTTATCAAACCATTTGAAAAAAAATTCATATTCATTAAACTCATTTTCTATTTTCTCCATTTCTCTTGCAATTTCAATCGGACTTATTTCAATCTTGGATATAATTTCATTTCTTATAAGTTTCCTTATTTTTAATGTATTTATAATTTCATTTTCAAACTGAGAAAAGGACATATTTGATTCTTTAAGATATTCATAAAATTCTTGTATTGATGAAAAATTTCTTTTAATCCTTTCAATTTCATTCTTAATTTCTTCTTTACTCACCTCTATTTTATTTTTTTCTGCTTGATAGAGGAGTAAATTTTCTTCAATTAAAAACTTTAGAGAAGTTTTATAATCTATTTTATCTCTTTTTGCTCTTAAAAAAACATCCTTTTCAAATATTGGCTTTGATCCCACAAGAACTAAAATTTTATCCTCGCCATAAAGAAAAAAAGTAATTATTACAAAAATTATAAAAAATTTCTTCATTTAATCTTCTCCTTTAAAGTTTCTATTCTACTTGGATATATCTCAATTTTACTTTTTTCTTTGAGTTTTTTCATTAAATCTTCAACTTCTTTCTTCTTTTTTTGTGATAAAAGTAAATTTTTAATCATTGGTGTTGCTTCATTAAGTGTTAAAATTCTTTTTTCTGTCCTTCCTGTTAATTTTATTATATGATATCCCATTTCTGTTTTTATAATATTTGCTAGAATTTCACCTGGCTTTAATTGTGAAATTAAAGATGCGACTTCTGGATTCAATTTTTCTACTTCTATCCATCCGATTTCTCCTCTTTTTTCTTTTGTAAAACTAATTGACTCTGTCTCTGCTATTTTTTCAAACGATTCACCAAGTCGTAATCTATTTAATATTTCGTCTGCTTTTTCTTTTGAAGATACCACAATTTCAGAAATCTGTACCTTTTCAGGAATGATAAATTCATTTAAATGAGTATTATAATAATTAGAAATCTCTTCATCCGTTATGGTTATTTCATTTATAAGAATATTTTCAACAAATTCTTGAGTTAAAACTTCCATATAATAGTTTTTAATTTTATTTTCAACTTTTTTCTTTAGTTTTCCTTCATATTTTTTAGCATGTTGAAAAAGTATTATTTGATTAATATACTCATCAATAACCACTTTTGGGTCTATAAAAAAAGCTTCTTTATAAACTTCAGGAGATGATCTAATTTTTTCAAGGATATCATCAATTGTAATTTTATATCCATTAACAACTGCAACTATCTTTCTTCTTTCTTTTACAATTGACAAAGATATTAGGAAAATTGTAATAATCATTAAAAAAGCAAGTCCAATAATTCCTTTCCATTTCCTTAAAAAAATTTTTAGTTTAATAATTTTAATTTTCATAGTTCTCTTTTATAGATTATTTTCTTTTTATTTCTATCATACCATACTGTTATTTTTTTCTCACCAACAATTTCATCTTCTTCTATTTTACCATTATTATTTTTATCTTGCACTTTTTGTCCGAGTGAAATAATTTTGAAAACCTCTGCTTTTGTTGTAATAAGATTGATAATTTTTGAAAAAACTATTTCTTTTTCTCTTTTTATATCAACGAAAAGGTCTAACTCATTATCCTTCAAATCAAATCCATATTTTGTAATTTCCTCATTCAACTTCCCTTTTTTTCCTTTTTCTCCATAAATACCAAGTATTTCAGAAATATCTCTAAATGGCCTTGCTTCTATAATCTTTTCTGCAATTTTTTCATCAATTAAAGGTAAACACTCAAGTACTTCTTTTCCTGCAGTATTTATATTAATCCTTCCATAAACATTTTCATCAACTTTTTTATAACAGGTTAAATAATCTAAAATTTGATTGTCTTCTCCTTTCCAAAAATTTAACCTTTTCCAATTTTCCATTTTATGAATAAAACCAAGTTCTCCAAGAGTTGAAAATTGTCTGTTTTTTACATAAAAACTACTTGGCCAAGCAAAAGTCCAATTAGTTGCTCCAAATTCTCCACCAATCCAGGGTTGAAAATAAGCATTTAAATTATTTGGACTTGGAGGCCCTACAACCCAATCAGTAAGTCCTTTCATCCTTGGATCATTTTTTTGAACTGTAGTAGTTGGTGCATCTGCAATATACTCACAAAATTCAATTAAATTATCATCTCTATCATATAATTTTATAGTAAAATCAAGCCCAAGATTTTCAAAAAAATCTATACGACTTAAAAATTCTCCTAAAAAACCGAGTGACCCTGGATTTATAGCAATAATTCTTTCATATTGTTGACAGTTTTCAGGTACCCCGGAAGAAGGGAAAAAAAGAGGAACAACAATTGGAA
>JAOAEP010000133.1 GCA_026416755.1 bacterium
ATTAGGTTTTACATTAATAATTTTTATAATTTCATCAGTAAGAGAAATACTTGGAAATGGAACATTTATGGGGAAAGTTTTATTTGGTTCAAATTTTAGTCCATTTTTAATTATGATTATGCCACCTGGTGCTTTTTTTGTGATAGGACTTTTAATTGCTTTAAAACAGAAAATTGAAAAAGGAAAGAAAATATGTTAAATCAAACAAACTTATTCTTTATTTTTCTATCTGCTTTTTTAATAAATAATATTGTACTTATAAGATTTCTTGGACTTTGTTCTTTCATAGGAATTTCAACAAATATAAAGTCGTCAATTGGAATGGGAATTGCAGTTATTTTCGTCACAATTATGGCATCAAGTATAAGTTGGGCTGTATATAATTTTCTACTTGCTCCTTTTCATCTTGAATATTTAAGAACAACTACTTTCATTTTAACTATTGCTTCTTTTGTTCAGTTTGAAGAAATGATTATAAGAAAAAAATTACCAACTTTATATCGTGCTTTTGGAATTTACTTACCTTTGATAACAACAAACTGCATAATTTTAGCATGTGCTTTTTTAGGAATAGATTACAAACTCTCATTTATTCAAAATATATTATTTTCTCTTGGAATTTCATGTGGTTATTGTTTAGCCATAATAACATTGGCTGCAATAAGAGAAGAATTAGAACTTGCTCCTATCCCAGAAAATTTTAAAGGAGTTCCAATTGCTTTTATTCTTTCTGCACTTATGAGTTTAGCATTTTTAGGTTTCAAAGGCCTTTTTAAACTATAATGTTTTTCTTTTTTCCTGTCCGGGATGAATATGGCGTTAAAAGGTTTCCAATAATAGTAACATTAATAATTTTTGTAAACTGTTTAATTTATTTTATTTTTGGTTTTACTCCACAATATGAAAAAATTGTTTTAAGATATGGTTTTATACCTGCAGATTTTTCTTTTAAAACCATAATCACTTCAATGTTTCTTCATGGTGGACTTTTTCATCTTGGATTTAATATGTGGTATTTATGGCTACTTGGAGATAATATTGAGGATAGATGGGGAAGAATTAATTTTTTATTTTTTTATTTACTTTCAGGAATATCTTCTGCAATTTTATATTCTATATTAATTCCTCCAAAATCTTTAAATATTCCTGTTATAGGTGCTTCTGGTGCAATTTCAGGAATTCTTGGTGCCTATGCAATCTTATTTCCAAAAAGTAGAATAACTTTTAAGTATTTTGCATGGTTTTTTTTAATATTTATTAGAGTAGGAGAATTTGAAGTTTACTCATATATTTGGCTTTTTTTCTGGTTTTTCATACAAGGATTGAATACATTATTTGTTTCTATGAATATTGCTCAATCACAGGTTGCCTATGCTGCACATTTTGGTGGTTTTTTATTTGGAGTAATTATAGGACTTGGAACAAAACTTTATAGAGAAGCAAAACATAGAGAAAATATAAAACTTGGAGAAAATATGCTACTACAATTACTCGGCAAGAAAGAGGAAAGGTTATATACAGTGGGAGAATTAAAAGAAATTGAAGAAATTAAAAATAAAATAATCTCGGTAATTTATGAAGATAGAGTTCTTGCAACTCAAATATATAATAGGGGAATTGAGAAGTTTCCTGATATATGTTTGAATGAAAAAACACAATATAAAATCGCTGAATCACTATACAACCAAGGGGATTATACCTCTGCTATGATTGCTTATAAAAACTTTATTTTAAATTATCCTTTAAGTAAACTTGCTGATAATGCTTTACTTTCATTTGGAAAAATATGCCTTAAAATAGGTGATTATGAAAAGGCAAAGCAGGCCTTTTTACAAATTGTTCTTTTTTATCCATATAGTGATGTTTATGAAGAAAGTAAGTATTATTTAGAAAAAGAATTACCTAATATACTTTCTCAAAAACAATAAAATTCCTACTCTATCAATGAAAGATTTAATGTCTTTATTTCAAATGGTTTAAGAGTTAAAGAAACAGCATTACCTTTTCCAATTTTTTCATATATATAAAATCCATCTATAGAGGTTTCAGAAAATTCAAATTTATTTCTTGTCCTAATCTCAATTATTCTTTTTTTTCCTTCTGGTTCATAAATCCTTAAAAGATATTTTCTTGTAGATAGTTTTTGAAAACAACTTATAGGTATATCTTCTGGGAATATTTTTATGAATATATCTTCTTTCCTCCATTTAACTCCAGGAATTAAAACAATTGGTCTATTAAAAGAAATTCCTAGTAAATAAGGTTTATAATCTTTTTCTTTGGGGTCAAAAGGTATAACTCTGTATTCAAAATTAAAATTTTTACCTATACAAAAACCAGTTTCACTTCTTGCTTTATTAGGACCCATATCAACAGACCTAAATAAAGAAAGCATTATTACATTATCCACTACTCCACTCCCAGGAGTCCCTTTATTTAAAATACATACACCTTTTTCATCATCAAAATAATCTATAAAGTTCTGACAAGGATATTCGCCTTCTTTTTGCTTTTCAATTCCATAGGGTATCTCTCTTCTAATCTTCCCTTTTTTAATTGTAGTAGGAAATGCTACTCTAATTCTGTAATTTTTACCATCTGCAAAAAATTTAATTTTATAGTCAATGAATGGAAAATCATAATATAGAAAACAAGATTGTACAAATTTCCACCACGTCTTCCAAAATAAAATTTTTATTTCAATGTTTAATTTTATTCCTAACTCTCCTTTTTCTAATATTATTGATTCTGGAGTTAAATTATGTTGAAAAATGGCTTCTTTGTATTTCTGAACATTTTCTGGATAAGGGTCTTTAAAAGTTTCAGAATATCTACTTTCACCCAATACTGGACTGAGATAATAAACCCAAAAGTCCCCCATATCTCTTTGAAAAATAATCTCTCCCCAAAAGGGTCTTTTTTGATCAACTAATTGTTTATTTTTAAAGATCAAACTTGAAATTAAACCATTTTCAGAAATTCTTACTCTAAAATATTTATTTTCAAATTCAAAAGGGACTTCAACTTTAAAATTATCCTTTTTCCCAACTATTTTATAACTTAATGTTTTTCTTTCAAAAGGCAAAGTGAATATTTTAAAACCAATTGTGGCTTTACCATCTTTATATTCCAAAATTTGTGATTTTAATTCATTACCATTTTCAAAAATTTTTATTTCTTTTTCCTTTGGTAAATCTAAATTAAATATACAAATATCATTTCTTGAAAAAGAACATTGATTAAAAACCGATATTGAATTGTCCATAGGTAAGGTTAATTCATCAATTATTGAATTAAAAAGTTCTATAAAAGTTTTTTCTGCAATATTATAATATTGCATGCACATAAAGTATCCTTCATCCAAGATACTTCCACAAATAATATCATGAAATTGATTGAAAAGTAAGTAATACTCAATTTCGTCAATTTTCCCGTCTATTAATCTGTTATCTTTTTTCATTTCAATTTCATAAAAAACATTAAAAAGTTCTAACAAATAAATTTCATTTTCAATCTTTCTGTTACTCTGTTTTATTTCAATTCTACTTGTATATGTTCCATTGAACATTGGATTGAAATCATAATTTAAAACTGGTAATTTTTGTTTTTTTATTTGTTCAAAGTATTGAGATGGAATTGCAAATATGATTTTTTCTTTTTTCTTTTTATTCCAATCTTTAATAATTTCAACAATCTTAAAATCTGGTTTTACAAAATCACCCCCATTAGGGAGTAAAAGTAATTCATGCTTTTTAAATTTTTTTAATATCTTTAGGTGGTTCTCTATCTCATCAAAGTAATACTCATTTCTTTTATTCTTATCTCTAATAAAAAAACCAAAATATCCGCTCGCCATCCAATAGGTTAAAATTTTTGTTCTATCAATTCCTTCCCAATAAAATTGTAAAAAACAATTCTTTTTTTTCCTGGGCATACCCCTTGAAAAAACATAGGCCTCATAACCTGCCTTTTTCAGTATCTGAGGTAATTGTCTATGATGTCCCCAACAATCAGAAATCCAAGCAATTTTAGGTTCAATTTTAAATTTTTTTAAAAATTTTTTCCCTCTCCTTATTTGCCTTACTAATGATTCCCCTGAAATTAAATTCATATCAGGCATAACAAAAAAACCAGGTGCACATTCAATCCTTTTGGTTTTAATAAAATCTTCAACTTCTTTTCTATACTGAGGGCACCTATTCCAAAATTCTTCAAGTAAGATCGTTTGTTCTATAAGGAACTTATATTCTTTGTTTTTCCTAATAATTTCAAGTACTTTTTTTATTATTTCAAAAGAAACATCAAGATAATTCTCATATGTATTTTGATATATAGTGTCATAATGAAAATGAGGAATTAAGAATATTTTTACCATCTTTCCCAATGCAAAACTTCTTTTAAACTTCTTTTCTTTACTTTAGGCTCTTCATCAGGATATCCAATTGAAATCAAACTTATAAGTTTATATCCTTGAGGCACTTGGAGTAACTCTCTAATTTTTTCTGCATAATTCTTTTTATCACCAGCAACCCAGCAACTTCCAAGACCATAACTTTTTGCTGCTAGTAAAATATAAGTTGTTGCTGCACAACCATCTTCAAGATAATATTTTGTCTCCTTACAGAAAACAACAACACATACAGGAGCATCTTTAATAAATTTCCCATAATCTGTAATATTTGCTATTTTTTTTCTCATTTCTTCATCTGTAATTACTATGAATTCCCATGGTTGAATATTTATTGCAGTTGGAGCAAATCTTGCACAATCAATAATATCTTCAATAATATTTTTGGAAACTTCTTTTTTCTGATATTTTCTTATACTTCTTCTTTCTTTCAAAACTCTTAAAATCTCCATATTTTCTCCTTTTTAAAAATATAAATAATTTTTGTCTATTATTAATTCCCCTCATTTAATATTCCAGAATTTGTCAATTTCTTTTTGATAGTTTCTAATCTTGCCTTTGTAAACTTCTTCATACCTTACATTTTTCTTTATATAACTTGATTCATAACAACTTTCACAAAAAGCCATAATTTTTAAACCATCTTCACCATCAATTTCGGGTTTTGTTCCATTTTTTATACTTCTAACAAAATCTATCCATTCAAGACCAAAACCATCGTAACAGTTATAGGGAAAAAGATTTTCTTTTTCTTCTTCTGATAAACTTTCTAAAAACTCTTTCTCTATCTCTTCACTTTCTATAATTTCCCCATTATTTAATATTATATCTCCTCCATTTTGAAAAGGGTGAAAAACAAATCCTTTATCCTTTATCATCCCGTTTTCACCTGAATATAATCCAAAATTTAAATTAAACCCTGGAGCAGACCTTGAATAAACCCAATTTACAAAAACTCCATTTTTAAATTTTATAATAGCATTCCATGTATCTTCAACATCTGCTTTACCTTTTTTTAAAACTGGTAGACCTTCTATCATCCTATTATCATATTTTTTAATCTCACAATATACCTCATCCACTTCCCCAAAAAGATATAAAAGCATATCAGCAAAATGATGACCACTATCCATAATCATTCCACCACCACTTAAAACTTTAATTCCTCTCCATTTTAAAGCATATTTAGTATAATCAAAAGGAGAATTCATTACTAAATTTACTAAAACAAATCTAATATCTCCTATATATTTTCTATTTTTTATTACCCATTTTATACTCCTTGGTCCTAAATATCTTCTTACATTTTCTGCAACAGATAAAACAAGTTTTCTTTTTCTTGCCTCTTTAACAAGTTTTTCTCCGCTCTTTAATGTTAATGCAAGAGGTTTTTCTATCATTATATGATAATTATTTTTAAGTAGTTCAAGTCCTATTGTATGATGAAGGAAATGAGGTAAACAAAGGACAAAGCCATCACATATTTTCTTTGAAATTACTTTTTCATAATTAGTAAAAATAACTGGTTCATTTTTCTGAAAATTTAAAATCAATTCTTTTTTCTCTTCTGCATTTTCTTTTCTTTCATCACATAAAGCAGTTACTTCTATTTCCTTACAACCATTTTCAAAGAGAATTTTTACTCCATCTATATGACATTTACTAATTCCACCACAACCAATTATTCCTATTCTAACTTTTTCTATGATGTTCTCCTTTTTTATAAATTTCAAATGTTTTTTTTGCTAGGTCTGTAATTTTAACTTTACTAAAACCTGTAACTCCTGTTTCTATTTTATTATTTAATGGTTTTATCCATTTTTCAGGAAGATTTTTTTTACCAATTTTTACACCCATTATTGAACCAACTGTTGCTCCATTACAATCGGTATCAAAACCAATACTTACTGCCTTACATATTGATTCACCAAAATCTCCATTCCCCCATAATAGTCCAATTGTAACTATTTGGGCATTACTTATTACATGACACCAGTGATGAGGATTTTTTTCATCCCATTTTTTATGAATTATATTAGAAACCTCTTCATAAGAAAGGCCTTTTTCTTTATAATCCAGAATTTCTTTTATTCCTTCTGCCAATCGTGATTTTTGAGGTATATAATTAAGTCCGTATTTAACAATTTTTTCCACATCGTCTTCAAAAAATGCTATTGATATCATTGCTGAAATAAACATGGCTCCATAAACACCATTTTTTATATGAGTAACACTAGCATCTTTATAAGCAAGTTCAACTGCTTTCTCAGGTTCACCAGGATTGATATAACCATAGAAATCTGTCCTTATTTGGGCACCAATCCATTCTCTGTAAGGATTTCTAAAAAAAGCAGAAATTTCAGGTGATTTTAGATTTACAAGATTTTTATAAACTACTCTCTCTGCAGTACATGTCCTTAAAATAGGAATTTTTTCAAGAAGATTTTTACTGAAATCAATAGGTGTAAAGTTGTATCCATATTTTTCAACGAGTGTTAATGCTAAAACCGTATAATTTAAGTCATCATCTTCTACCATATTTTCTATATTATTGATAAAACAATTTTTACTAATTTTATATTTTTCAGTTATATCTGAACTAAAATCGCTTCTCATATAATGTTTTAAAGGAAATTGTCCTGTTTCTTTTAAAAAATTTATTATCTTCTCTCTTTTCCATCCTTCAATGGGCTTTCCAAGCAAACAACCAGCACATCTTCCAAACCAACCACCATAAATTTTGTCTTTAATTTTTTTATCATTGACTTCTTTCATTGACCCGAAATAGAATTGCCCCCATTCTTTTTTTACTTCATCAAAACTTATGGGTTCAAAAAATTGGAAATCTTTTCTTAAAGGTAATTTTTGTAATTTATCAAAAAAAAGACCTATTTCCTCTTGATATTCTAAAAATTCTTGATGCTTTATTTTTTTAACTAAACTATCAAATTCGTCTTGTATCTCATATATATCTTTCCCCTCATCAACTATCTGCTGTTTTTCAATATTAATATCATCCTCTGTAAAATATAACCAGTAAATTTTAAATTCATCCATTTGATTTAAAATTTTTCAATATTCTATAGGTTGATTTTTTTCAGCAGATTTATAAATTCCTTCTATAATTTTTACTACACTTATTATCTCTTCTTTCTTAGTAATGGGTTCTTTCCCTTCTATAATACATTCTATGAAATGTTTAACTTCTTCAAAATAAGAATCCATTTTCGGAATTTCTGGAATAATATCACTTATTACTCCATTTGTTTCTGCATATATTCTAACCGGATTTTTTGACTCAATTGGGTCAGGTAATTGAGCACCTGCTTTTGTTCCAAATAAACTCCCTTTAAGCCCTACTTCTGAATTTCCTGCCCAACTTGCCTCAACAAAAAGTACTGCTCCATTTGAAAATTTTACAAACCCAGTAGCTAAATCTTCTACTTCCATTTTACCTATTGGTTTATCTCCTTTTCTTGTATCAATGGGAGGCCATCCACCATCAACTGCTTTATCTTTAAATTTCTCAAAAGTTGAACCAAAAACAATCTTCGGTTCTGTTAATCCAGCGATATATAAAACCATATCTATCATATGAACTCCTACATCCATCATAGGCCCTCCACCTGCAAGTTTCTTACTTGTAAACCATGTTCCAAGTCCAGGAATGCCCCTTCTTCTTAAATAACTTGCCTTTAAATAGTAAATCTCCCCAAAAAATCCATCTTCAACAAGTTTTTTAAGAATTATTGTTTCTCCAAGAAATCTTCTTGGAAATGCACCCATAAACACCTTTTTTGTTTTTTCAACAGTTTTAAAAATATTTTCTGCTTCTTCAACAGTAAGACAAATTGGTTTTTCACATAAAACATGTTTTCCATTTTCCATTGATTTTATCGCTTGAATGGCATGATAAACATTTGGAGAACAAATAACAACTGCATCCAAATTTTCTTCAATCATCTTCTCCCAATCAGTAAATTTTTTAGGAATATTAAACTTTTCAGCAACATAATTTAATTTTTCTTCATTTATATCACATATTGCCTCTACTTTAACATTTTCTATTTTTTGAAAGTTTGGTATATGTGCAACTTGTGAAATCCCACCCACTCCTATAATTCCAACTTTTATCATAGTTTCCTCCTTTCAATACTTAATCTTTATTACTTTCTTTTTCTCCATTGCTTCATTTGCACATAAGGTAAAAATAAGTGTTTTATATGCATCTTCATAAGATGATTTAATTAACGACGGGTTTTTCGTTTTAACTGCTTCAATAAAAGCAGTATTCTCTTTCAAGAGTAAATCACCCTTTTCGTAAATTTCTTCTATTTTGTTTCCATAGTTTATTTTAATCTTATATCTTTCCGTGTATTCTATTACTTTATCCTTAAAGTAAAAATCAATTCCACATTTTCCAGGAACTTTTAAAAAACAACCAGAAAAGATTATTCCAAATGTCCCATCTTCAAAATAAACACTAACTGCTGAAGCATCTTCAACATCATAGTTCTCAACATCCATCATAAGTCCTGTTTTCTTAACTGCAAAAACTTCAACTGGTTCTCCTAAAAGATATCTTGACATATCAAAAATATGGGTTGTCTGTTCAACAACTTGTCCTCCTGACATCTCTTTTCTTCTCCACCAATAAACGCCAGGCATTCCACCAACCCACCATCCGGTAAAAAATCCAAGATTCCCTTCTGAAAAAAATGGTTTTATGTAGTCAATTATATCTTGATATCTATCCTGATATCCAACAGCAGTAATTAAATTTTTTTCCTTTATTTTTTCCAATATTTTTTTCGCCTTGTTTTTGTTTAAATGTATTGGCTTTTCCACAAGAAAAGGAATGCCTTTTTCTATACATAGTTCTTCCTGCCCTTTATGTGCAAAAGGTGGAAGACAAATATAACAGACATCCAAGTTAAGTTCACTCAACATCTTTTCATAATCAGTATAAACTTCCCCACCGAATTTTTCACTTGCTATTTTTGCTCTATTTTCATCAATATCACACATTCCCACAAATTTAACTCCCTCTATTTTTGATAAAGCATTCATATGTGCATTTGCAATACCTCCACACCCAATAAATCCAACCTTAATCTCCATTTTCCCTCCTCCTTTCTAAATCTTTCTTAGTATTTCTTTCATAAATTTTAAGGTTCTTTCTAAATTTTCTCTCCTTGGTTCAGGAACCCCACATTCCAAAATCATATAATTTTCAAATCCTATTTCTTTGAGTGCCTTAAATCCACTTTCAAAGTCAGTATGTCCAAAACCCGGTAAAATTCTATTACTATCTGCAAGATGAATATGAGCTATATATTTTCCGGCTTTCTTAATTGCTTCTGCAATATTCGCTTCTTCAATATTCATGTGGAAAAAGTCAGCCATTATTTTTAAATAGGGATTTTTAATTTTTTCACAATATTCAACTGCTTGTTCTAATCTATTCAAAAAATGAGTCTCATATCTATTCAATGGTTCAAGTAATATACAACATTTTGTCTCTTCTGCTTTTTCAACTATCTCCGGTAATTGAGAAAGTAATAATTCTCTTTCAAGTTCATAAGCATTTTTATAAGGAGAGAGATTTGGAACTCTTGGACCACCAAAAATTGGGACCAATATTAATCCTACTGCACCAAGGTCCTTTCCTATTTCAAGCAATTTTTTAATATCTTCCCTTGCTTTTTCTCTATTCTCCGGCTCTGCCTCAAGTAAAAGATTTCTATATCCAGCACAAATACTTGAAATTTTAATCCCAATTTTTTCTGAAACTTTTTTATACTCTTTTATTTTTTCAGTATTTTCAAGTAGTTCTTTCCCCCAGATTTCAATCCCTTCAAAACCAATTTCTTTAGCAATTTCAAATTTTTCAAATACATTTTTTCCAGGTAATAATCCTTCTTGACATCCAATTTTCATTTTGCCCTCCTTTATTTCAATTTTAAAAAACAAATATATCACTTTTTAACTTTATGTCAAATTAATTTTTTTATATACCTTTGACCATGGATTTAAAAATAAATAAAATTTTTTTATGAGAGTAGGAGCACATTTATGGACCGCAGAAGGTCTTTTAAAAACAATTAAATATTTGGATTATCTGAAGTGTGATTGTTTACAAATTTTTCTTTCCAATCCAAGAAGTTGGAAAAGAAAGGAAAGAGAAAAGGAAGAGATAGTAAATTTCAAGAGAGAATTGATGAAAAGAAAGATTATTCCTGTTGTTATTCATATGCCTTATATTTTAAATATTGCAGAAGAAAATAAAATGACAAGGATGAAAATTATAAAGTTATTGGAAAAAGAAATTGAAGAAAGTGAAAGGATTGGTGCTGAATTTTATGTAGTTCATCCAGGATTCCATAAAGGTATAGGTGAAAAAAAGGGAATTAAAAATATTATAATGGTCTTAAAAAATTTTAAAGATATAAAAATAAAAATCCTTTTAGAAAATACATCTGGACAAGGCTCTTCAATTGGTTACAACTTTCAACAGTTAGGATATATTATTGATAAATTAGATGGGAATTTTGGTATTTGTTTTGACACTGCTCATTTTTTTCAAGCAGGTTATAATATTAAAAAGTTTGAAAGTGTTAAAAAAGATATTGAAAAATTTATTAATTTAAGATATATTAAATTAGTTCATGCAAATGATTCAGAAACTGACTGTGGTTCAAAAGTTGATAGACATCAACACATAGGAAAAGGGAAAATAGGAATAAAAGGTTTTGAAGAAA
>JAOAEP010000062.1 GCA_026416755.1 bacterium
ATTTAAGAAGTGAATTGTTTAAATTATCAACCAATGTCTTCTGGAGTAATACTTGAGAATAATAATAATTAATTACTAAAAAACATAGAATAACAAATATTGTCGTCACAAAAATAAATGGGAATATTTTTTTTATAAGAAGCTTTTTTGGAAGTAACCGTTCAAAATCAGCAGCCACAAAAAATAAAACTGTGTTTAAAACGATTATTATTAATACTTCAGTCAATATCATTAACCGTTTACTTTCCATTAAAAATATTTTATAATAAATACATAAAATTTCAACTTAAATATTAAGATTTTAAAAAGGAGGTTTCTATGAGTAAATTGAGAGGAAACATGCTAATTGCACAAAGTGGAGGACCTACAGTTGTTATAAATCAGAGTTTAGTTGGAGCAATTTTGGAGGCAAAAAAACATAAAGAAATAGAAGGGATTTTTGGTTCATTATTTGGTATAAAAGGAATACTTACTGGAAATATTATTGATTTAAAAAAAGAAAAATTATCTGATTTAAAAAAGGTTGCAAACACTCCATGTTCTGCACTTGGAAGTGTAAGGAAAAAGCCAAAAGATGAGGAATGTGAAGAAATTTTTAAGAATATGCAGAAATACAATATTAGATATTTTTTCTATATTGGGGGCAATGATTCAGCAGAAACTGCATATATTTTAAGTGAGAATGCTAAAAAGGTGGGATATGAATTCAAATGTTTTCATATTCCAAAGACAATAGATAATGACTTGAAAGAAAATGACCATACCCCTGGATATGGTTCAGCAGCAAAATTTGTAGCAATGGCAATGTTAGGTGATAATCTTGACAACAAATCCCTTCCAGGGATAAAAATTGATGTAATTATGGGAAGGCATGCTGGCTTTTTAACTGCTGCTAGTTCTTTAGCGAAAATTTATGAAGATGATGGACCACATCTTATTTATTTTCCAGAAAAACCATTTATGATTGAAAAATTTTTAAAAGAAGTAGATGAAGTATATAAGAAATATAATAGATGTTTAATAGCAGTTTCAGAAGGAATTTCAGATGAGAAAGGGGAACCAATAGCAGCAAAGTTTACAAAAGAAGTTGATTCTCATGGAAATGTTCAATTAAGTGGAACTGGAGCTCTTGGTGATTTACTTGCAGATATAGTGAGAAAGGAATTGAAAGTTGATAGAGTGAGAGCAGATACTTTTGGTTATCTACAAAGGTCTTTCCCTGGAGTTTATTCAGAAGTGGATGCAAAGGAAGCATATAAAGTTGGAGAAATAGCAGTAAAATATGCTATGGGCAAATATGAAAGTGGTTCTGTCTCAATAAAGAGAGAAGAAAGTAAAAAATACAAAGTCTATTATGAATGGGTACCTCTTGAAAAAGTTGCAAAAGAAACAAGAAATATGCCAGATGAATTTATAAATAAAGATTTTAATTGGGTAACAGAAAAATTCATTGAATATGCAAAACCTCTTATTGGTAAGTTACCAGAAATAGGTATTTTAAAAAAAAATAAGGTTAATTTTTAAATAAAATTAAATATAAGCCAGATATAACTAATAAAAATCCTGAAAAAATTTCAATTTTTTTATATATTTTTTGTATTTTTTTAAGAATAATGAATATTTTTTGAATAAATAAAGAGATTGTTAAAAATGGGACACCAATTCCCAATGAATAAAAAAACAAAAGTAATATTCCTCTTCCTATAGTTTCTTGATTTGATGCAAGAAGTAAAATAGAAGAAAGTATAGGACCAACACAAGGTGTCCATCCACTCGCAAGCCCAATTCCTATTAAAAAAGAACTAAGGCATCCATAGTTTAATTTTTTTAATTTTATTCTTTTTTCTTCATAAAGTTTTTCTATTCTTATAAACCCTGATATGTGGAGTCCTAAAATAATCATTATTATTCCACTAATATAACTTAAAACTTTTTTATTGGTAAATATAAATTTCCCCAAAAAAGAGAAAGAAGTTCCCAGTATAACAAAAATTAGAGTAAAACCGAAAATGAAACAAATTGTGGGTAATAATATTTTTTTATAATTTAAAATCTTTTCTTCTTTTATTTTTTCTAGTGATATCCCTGTCATATAAGAAAAATATAAAGGAATTAAAGGAAGAATACATGGAGAAAAAAAAGAAATAACTCCTCCAACAAAACTTAAAATTATTGAATAATTTTTAAACATTTTTAAATTGTAAGTTCATTAATTTACAGAAACCGCATATTTTTTTATTAGTTGGTTCTCCACATATTTCACAACTTTCTGGTTCTGAAATATTTAAAGATAAAGATTTTGCTAATTCAACGACTCCTTCTAAAAAATATTCTCTAAAATTGGGCTGCCATTTTGAAATTTCTTTTATAGTTTGGTACCATTTTTCTCGTCTTTTATCTATTTTTTGCTTTAAAAATCTGTGAGGGCATATGTCTTCATCAATATATGGTAATCCGATCTCACCACAAAAATTTTTATTATCTTCCCCACCAACAAAAAATAAAGGTCTAATTCTTGATAATTGTTTCTCTCGCCCTTTTAAATAAGGTGTAAACTTTGAAATCCAGTTGATATTTTTCCCAAGAATATTTTTGATAAAAAAGACTATAAAATCATCTCCATGGTGACCCGTACATAGTTTTGTCGCTCCATTTTCTCTTGGTATTTTATTCATTAAGTATCTTTTTATTGTACCGCAACTACTACATATGGGTCTATTTAATTTGGCAATCTTATCATAATATATTCCAAAATCTTTAATGTCATAAATCTTGAGTTCAACATTACATATATCTGCTTGCTTTTTTATTAAATCTATGATTTTTACTGGAATAAAATCACCAAGTTTTATATAAAAAGCGATAAGTATACAATTTATTTTTTTCTCTCTAATATATTCGGAGAGAAGAAAACACGCAGAACCGCTATCTTTTCCTCCTGATAGTCCTATGTAGATTTTATCACCTTCTTCAAGAAGTTCATACTTAGATATTGTTTTGAAGATCTTTTTCTTATATGTTTCAATATGGAATTTTTTCATTTTGATTTTATTCCCAGAATTCTTACAAGGTCTCCTGCTTTTTTAATTGCATCTGTAAGATTTTCCATAGTATCTATAATTTCATAAAGAATTATGGTTTTTGGTACCGATAAATTTTCTTTCATCAATCCTTTAATTAATTCTCTTCTTTTATCGTCTCCTTCTTCTTCAAGTGTCTCAATATGGGCACATTCTTCTAATAACTTTTGTATATCATTTTTTATCAAAGCATCAACTGCATCTTTAAGTTTTTCTCCCGCTTTTAAAGTAATTATTGAAAAAGTAAGAAGTAAATTCCCCATTTCTTCTGTTATTTTTTCCTCAAAAAATTCAAGTAATCTTACAATTCCTTTTGCCCCATCTGCAATATCATTAAGTCCTTCATTTAAAATTAATAAATCTTCTCTGTCCGGTGGGAAAAATAAACCTTTTGAAAGTTCAAGGGTAATTTTTTTTCTTATTTCATCTCCTTGATGTTCATAATTTTTTACATTTGCAATATGTAGATTTTTTTCTTCTAATTTACCTTTAACAAAACTTTCAACTGCATTTTTCATTTCTTCAACACATTTTAAAGAAATCTCTACATGTTTCAATTCATCATTTAAAATTTCTTTTTCCTCCTTCTGTCCAAGCCAGAATAAAATATTTTTTGTTTTATCCATATTAACCCCCTATAAAAATTAAAATTATTTTTACTACCACATAAGATATTATACCAGAAATTAAAGGAGTTATGGCCCATGTTATAATAATATCTCTTGCAATTTTAAAATTTATTGCTTTTATTCCTCGATGAATTCCTATACCCCATATTGCTCCTACTATTGAATGAGAAGTAGATACAGGTATTCCAAAGTGTGTATAAAGATGTACATTTAGGGAAGAGCCAATTTCTGCTGAAATTGTCATCAAAGGGGTTAATCTTACAATATTAAATCCAACTGTTTCTATTACTTTATATCCCCACGTCGATACTCCAATTGCTATTGAAATACCACCTATAACAGAAGCAATTTTAGGTGTAATTTTCCCTGTCCCTATTAAAACACCTGTTGCATTTGCTACATCATTTGCTCCCCAGGAAAAAGCGAGATAAGCACTTGTGAGGTAAATTAACAGAATTATTATTTGTCTTTCGTATTTCTTAATAAAATTTAAACTAAAGAAAAATTTTACGATAGGGAAAGTTAGGAAAGAAATTATTGCAGAACCAATTGGAGTGAAAATCCAACAAATCACAATTTGGCCTATTTTATACCAATAAATTGGTGTTGAATAAGCAAATCCTGCTCCTGCAACAGCACCAACAATTGAATGAGAAGTTGAAACAGGGATTTTTTTATAAGTTGCAATTGTTACCCAGGTTCCTGCACCAAAGAGTGATGTCATTCCTATTAAGGTTGCTATATCAAAAGGAAGCAAATTAAGAGGCACTACTCCTTTACCAATTGTTTTTATCACATTTGAACCCAACAAGATTGCTCCAAGGAAAGAAAAAAAGATAGTGATAATTATTCCATCTCGTACTTTCATAACCCCTGAACCAATATCAGCACCAACGCAATTTGCAGCGTCATTGGCTCCCATGGACCAACCCATATAAACTGAAAATAGGAGTGTGAGTAAAAAAATCATTTTATTCCTTTACAGTTTAAATTATAATATTTTATCAAAAATGGATATTTTGATAAACTTTTTAATAGGACTTTCTCTTTCAATGGACGCTTTTTCTGTTTCTGTTGTTTCAGGTTCGTTGATTGCAAAAAAAAAGATATTAAATAGTTTTAAAATTTCTCTCTCCTTTGGCTTTTTCCAATTTATTATGCCAATTTTAGGTTGGTTTACTGGAATAAAATTTTTAAAATATGTTGCTGATTTTGACCATATAGTTGCATTCGCTATTTTATTTATTATCGGAATTAAGATAATTTATGAATCCAAAAAAATTGAAAAAACAATTGATATTGGGAAATTTTCAGTTTTATTTTTACTCTCAATTGCAACAAGTATTGATGCTTATGCTATAGGTTTGACTTTTTCACTTTTAAAAATTAAAGTTTTAACTCCTTCTTTAATAATCGGTCTTACAACATTTCTTATTTGTCTTTTTGGTTTTTATATGGGTAATAAAATAAAAAAATTTATAGGGGAAAAGATTGAATTGATTGCTGGAATTACTTTAATATTAATTGGCTTTAAAATATTGTTAACCTGCTAAATAAATAATCTTGACAGAAATTTTTTTATATATAAAATATAATTAAAGTGATAATAAAAGTAATAAAAGGAGGGGATATGTCTGAATTTAAGATGTTTTGTTATCAGTGTAGCCAGACAAGTCAAGGAAAAGGATGTATAAATTATGGTGTTTGTGGTAAGAATCCAACTTTATCAAGATTACAAGACAATTTAATTTTTGGACTTAAAGGTATAAGTGCTTATTTATATCATGCAGGAGAACTTGGATACAGGGATAAAAATCTTGAAAAATTTTTAATTGAAACATTATACACAACTTTAACAAATGTAAACTTTGATAATGAAAGATTTATTAAACTTGCTCTTGATGTGGGAAGAATAAATATAGAAACAATGAAATTACTCAAAAAAGCGCATAATGAAACATATGGAGAACCAGAACCAGTTGAGGTATTTACAGGAACAAAAAAAGGGAAAGGAATAATAGTTACAGGACATAGTATAAAAGTTCTTGAAGAAATTTTAAAACAATCAAAAGATAAAGGTATAAATGTTTATACTCATTCAGAACTTTTGCCAGCACATGGATATCCTGGTTTAAGGAAATATGAAAATCTTATTGGAAATTTAGGGAAGGCATGGTATGACCAAAGAAAATTATTTTCAGAAATTCCTGTATGTATTGTTGGAAGTTCAAATTGTGTTTTAATACCAAAAGAAGAATATAAAGATAGATTTTTTACAACAGGAATTGTAGGACTTCCAGAAGTTAAACATATAACTGGATATGATTTTTCAGAGGTTATAGAAAGAGCAAAAATATTGCCTACTTTACCTGAAAAGAATGGAAATACTATTTTAACAACTGGATTTTCTTTATCTTCAATTCTTGCGTCTAAAGAAAAAATAAAAGAATAAATAGAAAATGGAAAGATAAAAAGGGTATTTGTTATAGGTGGATGTGACTCTCCAAATCCTAAAAATGAATATTTCAGAGAAATTGTGCAGAAATTACCAAAAGATACTATTATAATTACACTTGCTTGTGGAAAATTTAGAATAAATGATTTAGATCTTGGAGACATAGAGGGAATACCACGCCTTATTGATATAGGACAATGTAATGATGCAATAGTAGGGATAGATTTAATTACATCTTTTGCAGAATTATTTAATATTAAAGATATTAATGATTTACCTATTTCTTACTTTTTGATGTGGATGGAACAAAAAGTAGTTAGTATTTTATGGTCTTTATTGTATCTCGGTATCAAAGGAATTAGAATAGGTCCAATTCTTCCTGCATGGATAAACGAAGAAATTTTGAAGTTTCTTGTTAATGAATTTAATTTGAAAGTCATAAATGAGCCAGAAAAAGATTTGAAAGAAATTTTAAAATAGGAGGAAAAATGATCAGAAAAATAATTGAGATAGATGAAGAAAAATGTAATGGTTGTGGGAATTGTATTCCAAATTGTCCAGAAGGTGCATTACAAATAATAGATGGAAAAGCACGACTTATAAGCGATTTGTTTTGTGATGGACTTGGTGCTTGTATTGGTAGTTGCCCAGTTGAAGCAATAAAGATAGTTGAAAGAGAAGCAGAACCATATAATGAAAAAAAGACAATGGAAAATATTATAAAAAAGGGGAAAAATACAATTATTGCACATTTAAAACATTTAAAAGACCATGGAGAAACAGAATATTTAAAACAAGCACTTGAATTTTTAAAAGAGAAAGATATTGAGATTGATATATCAGAAATTTTTGAAGTTCCATGTTGTCCAGGAATGAAAATTATTGATACAAGAGAAGAAACTGAAGAAAGTAAAACAAATATAGAAATTAAATCACAATTAAGACAATGGCCAATTCAACTTCATCTTGTAAATCCTATTGCTCCATATTTTAAAAAAGCAGACCTACTTTTTGCTGCTGACTGTACTGCTTTTTCATATGGCAATTTTCATAATGATTTTATAAAAGAAAAAACAATACTAATTGCATGCCCAAAACTTGATACAGGTATTGATAGATATATTGAAAAGATAAACCAAATAATTATAAATAATAATATAAATACTGTTACTGTTGCTATAATGGAGGTCCCTTGTTGTAGTGGTCTTTTAAAAATTGTTGAAGAGGGTGTTAAAAAAAGTGGTAAAAAAATTTCAATCAAGAAGGTAGTAATAAGTATTAAAGGAGAAATTTTAGAAGAAAATTGGTTATGAAATGTCCTGGAACAGACCCGAGATTTTTAAAAGTTGAAGTTAAAAAATGTGAAAAATGTGGATATTTAGTTGAAATATTTTCTGATGAGGTTAAAGTGAAGTGCCCAGAGTGTAGAAATTATGTTTATAGAGAAATTCCGTCTTGTATTGACTGGTGTAAATA
>JAOAEP010000125.1 GCA_026416755.1 bacterium
TTAATAAAACTTATTTCCATTGTTTCAATTGTTTTTGCAGGATTTATAATTAAAAACTCAATATTCAAATGAATGATTTAAAAAAGGAAGCATTAAAATTACATAAAAAAGTAAAAGGAAAACTTGAAATAAAACCAAAAGTTCCTTTAAAAACAAAGAGTGATTTATCTCTTGCTTATACCCCAGGCGTTGCCATCCCCTGTCTTGAAATAAAGGAAGATAAAAACAAAGTTTATGAATATACATGGAAAGGGAATTCAGTCGCTATTGTTACTGATGGTAGTGCTGTTTTAGGGCTTGGGAATATTGGCCCATATGCTGCTTTACCTGTTATGGAAGGGAAAGCGATTTTATTTAAACAATTCGGAGAAGTAGATGCAATTCCAGTATGTCTTGATACCCAAGAGGTTGAAGAAATAATTGATATTGTAAAAAAAATATCTCCTGCTTTTGGGGGAATAAATCTTGAAGATATTTCTGCTCCAAGATGTTTTATAATTGAAAAAAGATTAAATGAAGAACTTGATATACCAGTTTTTCATGATGACCAGGATGGAACTGCAATCGTTGTTCTGGCAGGATTAATAAATGCTTTGAAACTTGTGAAGAAAAAGATAGAAGATGTAAAAATTGTCATAAATGGAGCAGGAGCAGCAGGAATAGCAATAACAAAGATGTTATACAAGGTAGGAGCGAGAAAGATTTTATTATGTGATAGAGA
This sequence comes from bacterium, assembly GCA_026416755.1. Taxonomy (GTDB): domain Bacteria; phylum Ratteibacteria; class UBA8468; order B48-G9; family JAFGKM01; genus JAMWDI01. The sequence continues at coordinate 722 of JAOAEP010000125.1, forward strand.
AGGAATAATTTATAAAGGAAGAAAAGAAAATATGAATTTTGCAAAAGAAGAAATAACAGAATATTTATTAGAGAGTAAAAAAGGAAATTTAAAAGATGCAATGAAAGGATCGGATGTTTTTATTGGAGTTTCTGGACCAAATCTCGTTACAGAAGAAATGGTAAAAAGTATGAATAAATATGCAATTGTTTTTGCGATGAGTAATCCAATACCTGAAATTATGCCAGATAGAGCAAAAAAGGCAGGTGCATATATAGTTGGAACAGGCAGAAGTGATTTCCCAAATCAGATAAATAATCTCCTTGCATTTCCTGGGATTTTTAGAGGAACTTTTGATGCAAAAGCAAAAAAAATAACAGAGAAAATGAAAATATCAGCAAGTTATGCAATAGCAAACTATATCCCTGAAAACAAACTATCTCCTTCATTTATAATTCCTTCTGCTCTGGATAAAAATGTAGCAAAAGCAGTCGCAAAGGCAGTGAAAGAATCTGCTATTTGATTCCATTTTTACAAGTTATATTTCTCTTTAAAAAAATTCCCCCTTTTTGGTAAAAATTGTGGAATTTTATAGAATTTTTCATATGTCTTTCTTAAAACTTTATCTCTATAATTTTTGTAGTTGAATTTTTTACAAAAGAGTAAATAAAACTTTGCTCCTTTTATTATTATTTCTTCCATTTTTATTTCTTCAAAAAATTCTAAATATTTTTCCTGATCAATATAAAATGTGGAAAAAATTAAGATATCTTTCCCCTCAATTTTTTTAAAATCAAAAGAAATATCATATTCTCTTCCGCTATGACCTAAATCACCAAAAACAATAAAATCTTTTTTACAGTAATAAGACATAATAGCGCTTTCTGTATAACCAGGTGTTGCAAAAATATATTGACCATTAAATTTTTTAAAGTAATTACAAATAGGATATGGATTTTTAAACATAATTATTTCTGAATATTTTTTATGATTTTTAAATTTCTCTACTGGAACAAAAAGAAGTGAAATTATTATTAGTATGATAATTCCATTGAAATAAAAAGCAGTTTTTATACATTTTATAATTTTATCTTTTTCAGACCCAGTCAATAATAAAAAGGAAAATGGGATGAAAGAGATATACCAATGTAATCCAACTCTTCTCAAAAAGGATATAAAAAATAAAAATAGTGTTGGTACAAAAAATATAAAAAAGAAAAAATCATATCCTTCTTTGAACTTCTTTTTAATGAAAAATTTCTCTTTTGAAAAAATATAGAAAAAATAAGGAGTGAGAAGGAAAAAAATTGAAAGGAAGAATAAGATTATGTTTTTAATTTTGAAATATTCTGTTTTTCTTCTATAAACCAGATTAAACAAAACATTTATCCAACAATGAGTATAATTCCAATAAAGATTTATAAAAATTAAAGGTAAAGAAAAGGCAAAAAATACAAAAAAATTTTTCCATAATTTTTTTTCATTTCTTAAAGTCACATAAACGAAAACACCTATTAAATA
>JAOAEP010000138.1 GCA_026416755.1 bacterium
TTTATCATTTTATATATATTTTCTGCCGCCTTTAATGAAATTTTATCAGATAATGAAACAATTAAAAGTATATCAAGATTACCTGATGTCCTTCTTGAAATATGTTCCATTCCTGCTTCATTATCCATAACAACGAACTTATAATTTTTCTCTATTTTTTCCATCCATTCTCTTAAAAGATTGTTAGCATAACAATAACAACCCGGTCCTTCAGTTCTCCCCATAACAAGCAAATCAAAACCTTTTTGTTCACTTATTGCTTCTTGAATTCTCATTTCAAGATATTTTGATTTTTCCATTCCATAAGGTAAATTATTCTTTATTTTCTCAATTTCATTAACAATTTCAACAAGAGACTTCGGTTGAGGTATTCCCAAATTTTCAGCAAGATTACTATTTGGGTCAGCATCAACAGCAAGAACTGGTTTTTGATTCATCCTTAAAAGGGAAAGAATAATTAAAGAACTCAAAGTTGTTTTTCCCGTGCCACCTTTTCCTGCAACTCCAATTTTAATCATTTTTCACCTTTTTAAAAATCAGTATGGGGTATAAATAATGATTTTAAATATTCTTCCATATAAATAGGACTTCTTGACAAATCAATATATGTTAATTTTTTTATAATCTCTTCAGAAATCTTTCTAAAATCTTCAGTTAATAAATAACATTCAGCACCTTGTAAAGAGGTATTTCCAAGAAACTCAAATCTTTCTATTGGTAAATTTGGTAAAAGTCCTATTTCAATTGCCTTTTCAATATTTAAGTGACTTCCAAATCCACCTGCAATATAAAATTTTTTTATATCTTCAAATTTAATTCCAAGTGTCTTTAAAATTGTTGATATTGCTGAATAGATTGCTCCTTTTGCTCTTATTAAATTATCAATATCTGCTTGAGTTATTACTATTTTTTCACCATCAATTCCTTCTGTAATCACAAATTCTTTCATTCCATCAACATCAATAATTCTTTTATTATCGCTCATAAATACCCCATTTCTATTAATTATTCCGTTTTTGAAAAGTTCATTTAAAATTTCTATATAACCAGAACCACAAATTCCTATGGGTTGAGTATCTCCAATTGTCTCATAATAGATTTTTTCATTATTTATTTTAACTTTCTGAATTGCTCCATAAATTGCTCTCATTCCATTCTTTACTCCACTTCCTTCAAAACAAGGACCAGCAGAAGCAGAACAACAAACAAGAAAATCTTTATTGCCGACAACAATCTCGCCGTTTGTCCCTATATCCACAAAAAGACAGAGGCTTTCTTCTTCATATATTCCAGAAACAATTATCCCAGATGTAATATCCCCTCCTACATACGGATAACCACCAGGAATTATAGCAAGGATTCCTGACGGACTTATTCTTATACCTACTTCTGCACTTTTTATATAAGGAAATACATTTGCAACTGGAATATATGGTTCTTTCCTTAAAAAAGATGGATTTAACTTTAAAAGTAAATGAACCATCGTCATATTCCCTGATATAACAACAGTAGTTATGTCATTTAAAGATATTTCACATGTTTTAGATAAATTCAATATTAACTCATTTATTGTTTCTGTAACAACATGATGCAATTTTTCAAGACCATCTTTTCTTTCTGCAAAAATAATCCTTGAAATTATATCATCTCCGAAACTTGCTTGTTTATTAAATGTAATTTCTGTTTTAAGTATCTCCCCATTATTTAAATCTACTAAACTTGCTGCAATTGTTGTAGTACCTATATCAACTGCTATACCATAATTTTTCTTTGATGTATCACCTGGCTCAATATTTGTTATTTCAGCAGCATTTTTAAAATTGCATATTGTAATTGTTATTTCCCAGCGACTGTTTCTTAAAACATTGGGTAATTTTCTTAAATTTGGAAGGTCTATCTTATATTCATAATTCCCATAATTTTTTTTAAGAGACCTAATAACTCTCTCGTAATCACTTAAATGATCTTCAAATGTCGGAGATGGTAATCTTAAAAAAATTTTTTTTGTTAATGGTGAAAAATTGTATCTTTCTTTAAAGTCAAACTTAATATGGTAAAATTCCTCACCTTTTTCAAATGGCCTTTCTTCAATTTTTTCAGGTATAATTGTTTCAGGAATTATTTCAACTTCAATATTGTCTAAAATTGTAGTTCTACACGCAAGATAAATATTTTTATTCTTTTCTTCCTCTGTTATTTTTCCAGTTGGTTCGGTAGAAAAGTTACCTTTTAAGATTTTTACTTTACATCTACCACAAATACCCTTCCCACCACAACTTGAAGTAATGAAAATATTACCTTTAATCAATCCTGAAAGAAGGTCTGTTCCTTTTCTCACTGGGATTTTCTTATTAAATGGATGAACTGTTAAGACATAATATTCTCTCATTTTAAGATTTCTTCCACATTCACATTTTCTTCAATCAATTTTTTCGCTATTTCAATTTTATCAATATCATTTTCAGTAAGTTTAACTACAAGGTCATTAATTTTAGAAGCAACTTCATATGTACCCTCTTCTGCTACAATAGTTGGAAAATCATATTTTTTTATAAGTTCAAGTATTGTTTTATGAGGATATAAGCCACCTGTTAAGAGAATTCCCTTAATTAAATTTTGCATAGAAGTTGAGAGTGCTGCCAGAATTATATCTTCTCTATCTCCTGGAGTTATTAATAAAGAATCAGGTTTAAAATAATCAAGGGCATGCCTTGGGGTCATTGCTCCCACAACTACATTTTTTATTTTTTCTTTCATTTTATTCCATCCAGTTATTATTTTCCCATCAACAGCATCACATATTTGAAAAAGATTTGGTTGTGTGAGATATGGTTC
>JAOAEP010000127.1 GCA_026416755.1 bacterium
TTCTTCTTCAGTTTTTAAAAGAAAAATAAAATCAATTAATCTTGTTGCGCTTTTTTCCATATCAAGTATTAAATTATTTACCCGAGAAACAAAATAATTGTATGAAAGATATGCTGGTATAGCAACAACAAGCCCTCCTACTGTTGTCAAAAGTGCCTCCCATATACCTCTTGCAAGGTCTCCAGGATGAACAAGCCCTTCTTTTATTTCTATTACCATAAATGCTTTTATCATCCCTGTTACTGTTCCTAATAGTCCTAAAAGAGGGGCAATTACTGCTATTGTAGCAAGTATTACAAGGTATTTTTCAAGTTCAGGGATTTGGTGGTTTGCACTATCATCAATTGCTTCTTTTATTTCATCCCTAGTTCTATCAAGTTTTAAAAGCCCTGCTTTTATAATATTGGGGACCGGTTTATTTTGACTGGCACATTTTTCTATTGCTTCTTTTATTTTTCTTTTTTTTAAAAGTCCCTCTATTTCTTCTATAAATTTTTCACTATCAATTTGAGAATTCTTTAAATAAATTAATCTTTCTATTATAATAGCAAGTGTTAAAACTCCACATATAAAGATGGGTATCATTAAATACCCACCTTTCATTATTATTATCCATAGATTCATTTCAACCTTTTCTTTTAAAGATTATATTAACATTTAAAAGAGTTATTATCAAATTTTTTAAAAAAATGGTAAAATTAAAAAAATGAAAAAAAAGGTGAAAATTTACCTATTTAAAGAGGGGGGTAAGAAAATGAAAAATTTAATTTATTTTTTCATATTATTTATTCTTCTTCCCATTTTCTCGGGATGTGAAAAGAAAAAAGATGAACTTACACCATTAAACTTACCCTCTAAATATGGTGAAACAATGAATAGAGCAATGAAAAAAGCAAGAGCAATGGATAGTATAATATATTTAAAAAATAAGATAAAGACATTTCAACTTCAGGAAGGAAGATTACCTTATTCCCTTGAGGAACTTGTTGAAAAAGGATATATAAAAAAAGAAGAAATGCCAAAACCACCAGAAGGGATGAAATTTGAATATAATTCCAAAACAGGAGAAGTAACGGTTAAATAATAAGGAGGGTAATATGGATTTTTATGAAGTTATTAAAACAAGGAGAAGTGTTAGAAGTTATAAAAAAGACCCAATACCAGAGGATGTTCTTGAAAGAGTTTTAAATTCAGCAAGAATAGCACCAAGTGGAAGTAATAGACAACCTTGGAAATTCATAATTATAAAAGACCCAAAAATAAAAGAGAAAATGGTTGAATTTTGTGAGGGGCAAAGTTTTGTTGCGGAAGCACCTATATTAATCGTAGCATGTGGTAGAAATATTCATTATAACAGAGGTGGCTGGATGGGTGATTATAGTGTTATTGTTGACGTTGCAATTGCTGTTGACCATCTTACTCTTTCAGCAAGAGCAGAAGGACTTGGCACATGTTGGATTGGTTCATTTGACAATGAAAAAATAAAAAATTTTCTTGGAATTCCTGAAGATGTGAATGTAGTTGCCCTTACTCCACTTGGATATCCTTTAGACCCTAAAGTTTTCAAAGAAACAAAAAACAGAAAAGACATTAAAGAAATAATCTGTTACGAAAGGTGGGAAGATTGAATTTAAAAAAGATTTTAAAAGTTAAAAAAAATAAATATTATCTTCTAATAGGAGTAATCTTTTTATTTCTTCTTTTACCTCTAATCTTTAAAGTAATCATTATTAGAAATATAAACATTAATGAAAGATGGGAAGTTTCAGATATAAAATTTTCAACAAAAAACATCAATTTAAAAGATCTAACTTATAAAGACACTTGGATTTATGTTAAAATAAATGACCTAAAATTAAAACCTTCCTTTATAAAAAATGCTTTTGCTTTTGAAGGTCCAGGAGAACTTCTTTCTGAGAAGGAAAGAAAGAAAATGAGTGTTGAAGGTAAGATTAAAGGCAATATTATTAATGGAAATTTAATTATTACATCATCAAAAATCAATATAGAAAATATGGGGAATTTAAAATTTTATGGTAATTTTTCTAACTGGGGGAAAGATAAATTTGAAGGAATGATTGAACTCAATGGAGTTAATATTAAAGAGATCTTAAAAATGACAAAATATAAGATTTCTTTTGACGGTAAAATATTTGGTAAGGTTTTTATAGAGAAAGAAAAAGAGAATTTTAAGGAAGTTAAATTTGATTTAGAAGTTAAAGATATATTACAAGAAAATATTGAAAGAAAATTAAATTTATTAATAAAAGGAAGGTATATTCCATTAGAAAAGAAAACATTAATTGAAGAAGGAATTTTAAGGAATGAAAATGGAGAAAAAATTAAATTTACTGGCTTTATTTCAGAGAGTGAGTTTGAATTTAATTTTGATACAGAAGAATTTTCTATAGATGAAATTCTAAAATTACTGCCTGAAGAAATAAGGAAGAAATATAATCTTAAGATTGAAAATTCTAAACTTTCTTTAAATAAATTTGTTTTGAATTTTTCAAAAAAAAAATTTATTTTGATGGTAATCTCTCCTTTTTTGCAGAACTTCTCTTAATAAAAGATATTCAATTTAAAAACATAGAGATAGAAACACTTCAAAATCAGTTCAAATGTGAAAATATAATTTTTTCAAAACTTGAAATAAAAGATATTTTGGGGAAGTTTGACAAAACTTTCAATGGTATTATAAATTTTTCTTTTTATGAGGGTAATGGAGGGATTAATTTTAAAACTGAAAATCTTTCTTTAATCAAATGTGATTTCTTAATTAAAAATGTAAACATAAATAAACTTGTTAATTCTTTCAATAAGGATATTATATTTGAGGGTTTAATGAATTTTGAAGGGACATTTTATTTGAAAGGGGAAAAATTTGAGATTGAAACAATATTTAACTCTGTAAGAGTAAAAGGGAAAAAACAATTTATGAATTTTGGAGCAATACAGGTCCTTTCTTCTTTAAGTGGTGGGAATCCAATTAAATATGTGGGAGGTTCTAATTTTTACTATAAAGATATAAAAGGGAAAATCTCTATAAAAGACAACCATTTTACAATAGAAGGGCTTTTGGGTGAAAAAAATGGAAATCAATATCTTGTAATAAAACCACTTTTACTTCCAGGGATAAATATACTTGTTAATAAAAGAAATAATACAATAAAACTTGATGAATTGATAAATAGAGTAAAACTTGCAATAGAAAGAATTAAATCATGAGTATTTTATTTCATCTGGAATCTTGGCAATATTAGGACCTTTTCTCTTAAATTCCGACTTTCTCACTCTTTCAATAACTTTGTTTACTGTTTCTATATTTAAATCTTTGCTCATCTTAACTATTTCCTCTGGTTTCATCCTTTTTTCTATGTAATAATAGAGAACTATATCTGCCACTTGATATGTAAAACCAAGTTCTTCTTCATCTGTCTGCCCTTCCCATAATTCAGCACTTGGTTTTTTCTTTAATATCTCTTCTGGAATACCAAGAAATTCAGCAAGTTGATAAATTTCTGTTTTGTAAAGGTCTCCAAGAGGATTTATAAGCCATGCGAGGTCTCCAAAAATAGTCCCATAACCAAGATATATCTCACTTTTATTACTTGAACCAACAACAATTCCATTAAAATGAACAGATAAATCATAAAGAATACTCATCCTTTCTCTTGAAATTTTATTACCTATTCTTATTTTATCTGCTTGAGGGAAATTTTTAAAATAGTAGTCAATTTGAGGTGTAACATTAAATCTTAAATATCTTATACCAAGAGTTCTACCAACCATATATGCATGGTCAACAGAAATTTTGGGAGTATTTTTATATGGTAAAATTATTCCATATGTATTACTCCTTCCAAAAGCCATTTTACATAAATATCCTAAAACAGTTGAATCAACTCCTCCTGACATTCCAAAAATTGCTGTTTCTTTTCCTATCTTTTTAAACTCATCCTTCAAAAATTCAACGAGGAAATCCCTTACTCTTTCTGTATTAATCTTAAGTGGCGTCATAATTACCTCCTTTTTCTGAATCCATATTTGCTAATTCTTGAATATAGCCCCAACGGGATTTGAACCCGTATCTGATGGCTGAGAACCACCTATCCTGACCATTAGACGATGGGGCCATTTAATTTATTTATGGTATAATACTATCAAATGAAGCAATTGTCAATATATAACGAGATTGTAGGAGTTTTACACATTCATTTTCCTATTAAAAATTGGCCAGAATATATAAAAATAATTGTTGAAGAAGGTAAAAGAGCAAAACTTGATTTTCTTATTTTAACTTCTCATACTCCAAAAAAGAAAAAAGAAAAATTTAAAAATTTATTTGTAAATGAAGGATATTATGGAAATATTTTAGTTATCCATGGAGAGGAAGTAGACAAAAATAAAAAAGACCATTTTATTGTTATTGGGAAAAATAATTGGACAGATGAAAAAGAAATTGAAGAAATATTAAATAAAGAAAGTTTTATAAAATTAGTTACTCATCCATATGGGAAACATCGTCTTTTTTTTGTTAAGAAGGACTATAAATGGAATAAGTGGAATAAAAAATTTGATGGAATTGAAGTATGGTCCTTATTATTTGAATGGGCAAAAAAGACGAAAATTTATAATATACCTATAAGATATTTAAAATTTCCATTAAATGTAAATGGACCAGATGAAAGGATTTTAGAAAAGTGGGATTCTTTAAATTCTAAAAGAAAAATATGGGGTTTTGCAGGCCTTGATATACACTCTCTTCCATTTTTTTTCAGGGTTTTTGATTTTAAAAAAAGTTTTTCATATAAAAAAATATTTAAAACATTAAGAAATCATATCTATTTGAGAGAAAATCTCACAAAAAATTTTGAAATTGATAAAATAAAAATTTTAAATTCAATAAAAAATGGCAACTTCTTTTTTGCAAATGATTATTTAAGAGAAAGTAGTGGCTTTTATTTTGGTGAATTAGAAGGGAAGTATTTCTGTGGTGAAGAAGGTAAAATTGGTGATATAATATTAATAAAAAATCCTATTAAAGCAAAAACAAGATTAATAAGAAATGGGAAAATAGTTTTGGAAAAAGAAATAGAAGAAGAAATTTATAAGGTTGAAAGGGAAGGTAATTATAGAGTTGAAGTTTATATAGATAATAAAAACTGGATTTTTTCTAATAATATTTACATAAAAAGGAGATGAAATGGGCAAGAAAAAATATAAAGATGTTGTTTGTAGAAAATGGTTATCAAAGGAAACAAAAAATATGTTTGAAAAGGATGGGAAAATATATTATTTTTGTAGTCCTAAATGTAAGGAGAAATTTGAAAAAGAGTCAGATAAATATATAAAACTTGTTGGTTAATAATGAAAACAAAAATACCAGAAATTATAGTACTTGATACTGAAACAACTGGACTTAATCCAGAAGAAGATAGGATATGTGAGATTGCTCTTTTAAGAATAAGAGAAGGTGAAATTGTTGAAAAATTTGCTACTTTAATAAATCCTGAAATAAAAATACCAACAGAAGTTTCTTTTATAAGTAAAATACTTGATGATGATTTAAAAAATGCACCTTTATTTTGTAGTATTGTGGATAAAGTAAATGAAATTATAAAAGGAAAGATAATACTTTGTCATAATGCTGATTTTGATATATCATTTTTAAAAAAGGAATTTAAAAGATGTGGAATTGAATTTCCAGAAATAAAGATTATAGATACATTTTTAATTGCTAAAAGGTTTTTTAATTTTGAAAGTAATTCTTTAAGTTACCTTTCTCATTATTACAGGATTGAAAGAAATATAGAACATAGAGCGGAAGATGATGCAAAAGCAACTTTTGAAATTTTTAAAATATTTTGTGAAGAAATAGAAGAAACATATCCTGATTTTATGGAAAAGATTATTTTTGATATATTTAAAACTCAGGATAAAGTAAATTCAACAAATGAAAAAATCTCAAAATTCATTAATGAGAAAAAAGAAATAGAAATAATTTATATAAGTAATAATGTAAAAAACGATAATAAAAAAGAGATAACAAAGAGAAAAATTTTGCCTCTTGAAATTATTATAGAAAATGGTGTAAAATATTTAAAAGCATATTGTTATTTAAGAAAAGAAGAAAGAAAATTTAGATTTGACAAAATAATAGAAATATTAGATAATTGAAAAAGAAAGTAAGTAAGGAGGATTTTAGAGGATTTTAAAATAAAAGTTAGATAGAGGTTATCCAACCTAATAAATCCAAAAATACCCCGGAAATTTAAAAATTTAAATTTTCTGGGATGAGAAAGGAGGGAAGAAAGAGTGGCTAAAGAAAAAGGAAAAGTGAAGTGGTTTAACAACAAAAAAGGATATGGCTTCATTGAAAGAGAAAACGGAGAAGATGTATTTGTTCATTATAGTTCAATCGTAGGCCAAGGGTATAAAACCCTTAATGAAGGAGATACAGTTGAA
>JAOAEP010000129.1 GCA_026416755.1 bacterium
AGAAGAGATTGAAAATTATGCTAAAGAAATTTTTAAAGTGGTAAAGCCATATGCTGAAGAAGAAGTAAAAAAATATTTTATACTTGATAAAATTGCAGAAATTGAAAACGTTGTTGTTGAGGAAAATGAAATAAATGAGAGAATAGAAATTTTAAGTAGAAGTATTGGCAAACCATTTGAGGAAGTAAAAAGAGAACTTGAAAAAACAGGAGAAATTGAAAATATAAAAGACGAAATTAAAATTAATAAAGCATATAAAGTAGTAAAAGATAATGTAAACTATATTGAAAAGATTGTAATCCCAGGGCAGGAGAAAAAATTATGAAAGAACAACTTATTCCTTACGTAATTGAAGTAACGGAAAGAGGCGAGAGAGCATATGATATTTATTCACGGTTATTAAAAGATAGAATTGTTTTTATTGGCTCTCCAATTACAGACCATGTTGCAAATGTTATAATTGCAGAACTTTTATTTTTACAAAATGAAGACCCAAAAAAGGATATACATTTATATTTAAATACCCCTGGTGGTTCTATAACAGCAGGTTTGGCAATTTATGACACGATGCAATATGTTTCTTGTGATATTTGTACATATTGTATAGGACAAGCAGCAAGCATGGGTGCAGTTTTACTTGCTGGAGGGACAAAAGGAAAGAGATTTTTATTACCTCATAGTAGGGTTTTAATTCATCAGCCGTGGGGAGGGGTGGAAGGAACTGTGGTAGATGTGAGTATTCATACAAAAGAAATGATAAGATTGAGGGAAATTATAAATGAAATTTTAGCACTTCACACAGGACAACCAATAAAAAAAATAGAAAAGGATACGGAGAGAGATTATTTTATGAATTCAGAAGAGGCAATTAGTTATGGACTCGCTGATAAAATAATTCAACCATCTAAACTATTAAAATAAAATGGTTATTTTAAAGAAAAACGAAATTAAAATAAAAAGAAAAAATGCACCTGCTTTACCTTTAAGAGACCTTGTTATTTTCCCTCATATGGTTGTTCCACTTCTTGTTGGAAGAACAAAGTCACTTAATTCAATTGAAGAAGCAATTTCAAATGAAGGTTATCTTGTAGTAGTTTTTCAAAAAGAACCAAATATTGAAGACCCATCTTATGAGGATATTTATCAAATAGGTGTGCTTACCAAAATAGTACAGAGTTTAAAAGAAACTTCTGGTGTAATGAAAATTCTTGTTGAAGTTTTAGAAAGAGTTAAGATTAATGATTTTTCAACATATAAGAATTATTTTTCAGTAAATTTTGATTATCTGAAAGAAGAGACAGAAATAGACACAGAAGTTGAAGCGATGACCCGTCTTTTAAATGAACTTTTGCAGAAGTATCTTAATCTTAATATATCAGTTCCAAAAGAACTTTATAATACAATTTCAACACTTGATTCTCCTTCCAAAATATGTGATTCAATTGGTGGTTATTTGCCTTTGAAGATGAAAGATAAAATTAAAATTCTTGAGACAATTCCAATAAAAGAAAGATTGAGTACTTTAATTGATATTATGAACAAAGAGATAGAGGTCCTTGAAGTGCAAAAGAAAATACAAGATAAAGTTATTAAAAAAATAGAAGATTCACAAAGACAATATATATTAACAGAACAACTTAAACAAATTCAAAAAGAACTTGGTAAGGAAGAGGAAACGCCAGAGATTTTAGAGTTAAAAGAAAAAATAAAAAAAGCCAATATGCCGAAGAATGTTGAAGAAAAAGCTCTTGAAGAATTAAATCGTCTTTCAAAAATGATGCCTCTTTCTCCTGAAGCAACTGTTTCAAGGACTTATATTGAATGGTTATGTAGTTTACCTTGGTCAGTTTCTACTCAGGACAACCTTGATATAAAACATGCAGAAAAAATTCTTAATGAGGACCACTATGGACTTGAAAAAGTTAAAGAAAGAATACTTGAGTATCTTGCAGTTAGAAGTAGGACTGATTCTTTAAGGGGTCCAATACTTTGTTTTGTTGGTCCTCCAGGCGTTGGGAAGACATCCTTAGGGAAGTCAATAGCGAGAGCACTTGGTAGAAAATTTGTAAGGGTTTCACTTGGAGGGATAAGAGATGAAGCAGAAATAAGAGGGCATAGAAGAACTTATATTGGTTCTTTACCTGGCAGAATTATTCAATCAATAAGAAAAGCGGGAGTAAATAATCCTGTTTTTTTACTTGATGAAATTGATAAACTTGGGAAAGATTTTAGAGGTGACCCCGCAAGTGCATTACTTGAAGTTTTAGATCCTGAACAGAATAAAAATTTTTCAGACCATTATCTTGAAGTTGAATTTGATTTATCAAAGGTTTTGTTTATCACAACAGCAAATACAGAATTTACAATACCTCCACCTTTATTAGATAGAATGGAGGTTATTTCACTTCCTGGATATACTATTTGGGAGAAAAAAGAGATTGCAAAACATTTTTTAATTCCTAGGCAATTAAAAGAACATGGGTTAAATGAAAATAATATTAAATTCTCAGATGATGCAATTTTCAAAATTATAAAAAACTATACAAGAGAAGCAGGTGTTAGAAATCTTGAAAGAGAAATAGCCAATATATGTAGGAAAATAACAAAAACAATTGTAGAGACAAAAAAAGAAGGGCCCTATTTAATTACAGTAAAAAATATAGAAAAATATATTGGTCCAGAGAAATTTTCATCTTTTGAGATAGAAAAAGAAAATAAAGTTGGAGTTGCAACTGGAATGGCATGGACTGAATATGGAGGGGAGATAATTTTTACAGAAGTTTTAACGATGAAAGGGAAGGGTGAACTTATTTTAACAGGTCAATTAGGTGATGTTATGAAAGAGTCAGCCCGTGCTGCTTTAAGTTATGTAAGAGCACATGCAGAAAAACTTGGGATAAATCCAGATTTTTATAAAGAACTGGATATTCATATTCATGTTCCAGAAGGTGCAATCCCCAAAGATGGGCCATCAGCAGGTGTTACAATTATTACAGCCCTTGTTTCAAATCTAACTGGAAAACCTGTTGATGCCAATTTAGCAATGACTGGAGAAATAACATTACAAGGGAAGGTTCTAAAAATTGGAGGACTTAAGGCCAAAATACTTGCAGCACAGAGAGCGGGTATAAAAAAAGTGATAATACCGAAAGAAAATGATAAAGACCTTATTGAGATACCTAAAAAAGTTAAAGAATCACTTGAAATAATAGAAGTTGAAGATGTAAATGAAGTGTTAAAACATGCACTAATAGAAAGGAAAGAAAATGAAAAAGCATAAATTATTTACTCCTGGTCCAACAAGTATTCCAGAAGAAGTTTTGCTTGAAATGGCAAGACCTATTATGCATCATAGAACAGAAGAATTTTTAAGTATTGCGAAAGAGGTTTTTGAAGGGCTAAAATATTTATTTCAAACAAAAAATGATGTTTTAATAATTGGGTCTTCTGGAACAGGAGCAATGGAAGCAAGTATTGTTAATTTATTCTCAAAAGGAGAGAAAATAATAGTGATAAATGGTGGGAAATTTGGAGAAAGATTTGTTGAGATAGGAAAGGCATATGGACTTGATGTTGTTGATGTAAAAGTTGAATGGGGAAAATCATTGTCTAAAGAAGAACTTGAAGAAATAATAGAAAAAAATAAGGATACAAAAGGTGTTTTTGCTAATTTATGTGAGACATCTACTGCAACTCATTTTGATGTGAAAGGTTATGGTGAAATTGTATCAAAATATCCTGATATAGTTTTTGTAGTTGATGCTATTAGTTCTCTTGGTGCTATCCCTTGTTATATGGATGAATGGAAAATTGATTGTCTTATAACTGGTTCACAAAAAGCATTTATGCTTCCTCCAGGACTTGCCTTTATATCTTTAAGTCAAAAGGCATGGGAAAAGACAAAAAATTCAGACCTTCCTAAATATTATTTTGATCTGAAAAAATACAAAAAAACACTTGAAAAATTTGATTTTCCTTTTACAATTCCAGTTTCTTTAATAGTTGGATTAAGAAAATCAATTCAGATAATAAAAGAATATACACTTGAGAAAATATGGGAAGAACACAAGAAAAGAGCAACAGCAACGAGAGAAGGTATTTTATCTATGGGTTTAAAACTTCTTTCTTCTTGCCCATCAGATTCTGTAACTGGTGTTATCCTTCCAGAAAACATAAATGGAGATGAACTTATAAAATTTGTAAGAAAGAATTATGGGATTTCATTTGCACCTGGACAAGATAAACTAAAAGGTAAAATTGTAAGGATTTCGCATCTTGGTTGGCAAGACGAATTTGATGTATTAACTGCTTTAAGTGCTATTGGGGTAGGACTTGAAAAATTAGGATATAAAGTAGATATAGAGAAAGGAATAAAGAAAGCAAAAGAAATATTATTTTCTTAATTTTAAATG
>JAOAEP010000031.1 GCA_026416755.1 bacterium
AAAGAAAATCAGAAAGCGCTTGATGATTGGAGAAAAGGGAAAGAACAAGTTTTGAGTTTTTTACTTGGCCAGGTAATGAGGAAAACAGGTGGGAAAGCCAATCCTAACATTGCAAAATCAATATTGATGGAATATTTAAAAAAGGTAAAATAATAGGTAAAATATGTAAAAAAGGAGAGAGGAAGAAATGAAAAAAAGGATAAGTTTAATAGTAATAGGATTTATATTGCTTTCTTTTGTATTTGGTGGTGATATAAAAAATTCACAGGAAAAACAGTGGGAAGATAATAAGTTTAAAAACTTAGAATTATTTATAGATGCATTGAAGATAGTGAAAGAAAATTATGTAGAACCAGTTGAAAATAAAAAGTTAATTTATGGTGCTCTAAAAGGTATGCTTATGTCTCTTGACCCTTATAGTTCATTTTTAGAACCAGAATTAAAGAAAGAACTTATGATAGAAACGAAAGGGGAGTTTGAGGGAGTAGGTATGGAAATTACTTTGAAAGATGGAATAATAACTGTTGTTAGCCCTATAGAAGATACTCCTGCATGGAAAGCAGGGATAAAAGAAGGAGATAAGATTATAGAAATAGATGGTAAATCAACAAAAGGGATGACAACAATGGAAGCTGCCCAAATGTTGAGAGGCAAAAAGGGGACAAAGGTAACAATAAGTGTTTTAAGAGAAGGGGTTTCAAATTTAATGAAGTTTACACTTGAAAGAGATGTTATAAAAATTAAATCTGTTAAATCAAAAATATATGGAAATGTCGGATATATAAGATTAACTGGTTTTCAAGAAAATACTGCTGAAGATTTAAAAAAAGTACTTATTGATTTTAATGAGAAAAACATAAAAGGTTTAATTCTTGATTTGAGGAATAATCCGGGCGGACTTTTAAATGTTGCAATTGAGGTAAGTGAAATGTTTTTACCTCCAAATAAATTAATTGTTTATACAAAGGGAAGAGATAAAAAAGATACTGCAAAGTTTTATAGCAGAAAAAATCCTATTTGGCAAAAACCAATTGTTCTTATTGTCAACGGTGGAAGTGCTTCTGCTTCTGAGATTCTATTTGGTGCTTTAAAAGATAATTATTCAAAATTTATATCAGTAGGAACAAAGACATTTGGAAAAGGTTCTGTTCAAAATGTTATTCCAATGTCAGATGGTTCAGCAATAAAACTAACTATTGCAAAGTATTATACTCCAAATGGGATATGCATTGAAGGAGATGGAATTACACCAGATATAGATGTAAAACTTGAAGGAGAAAAACCAATTATTCCTACAAGTGACGATGATTTACAATTCAAAAGGGCTTTAGAAGAAATAAAGAAAATGATTTAAATGAGTAAAAAAGGGAATAATTTTTCATTTTACACTCCTGTTTTACTTTTTTTAATTCTTTGTATTTTAATAACTTGTTTCAAGATAATTGAAAATTTAACAAAAGGTAAAAAGATCAATAAAGAGGAGACTTCTTTTTTCTATCCATATAATATTAAACCAGAAACATCAAAAAAAATAGAAATGAAGACGTCCAAAAAGAAAGGCAAAGTTGCAATTATTATAGATGATATTGGGTGGAACCTCTCAATATTAAAGGAAATTGAAAAAATAGATGAACCATTAACCCTTTCAATTTTACCCCAAGCCCCTTATAGTAAACAGATTTTAAATGAATTAAAAGGGAAAAACTATGAATTATTTTTACACTTACCACTTGAACCTGCTCCACCTAGTAAGTGTTTTGATAAGGGATTAATAAAGATAGATATGGATGATGAAGAAATTAAGAAAACCTTTGAAGAAAATGTGGGTGATTTTTTACCTTATATAAAAGGAATCAACAATCATATGGGGTCTCTATATACTATTAATGAAGATAAAATGAAGATTTTGCTTAAAGAAGTTCAAGAGAAAAAATTATTTTTTGTTGATAGTTTAACTTCACCGAAAAGTTGTGGATATAAAATTGCAAAAGAATTTGGGATAAAAACAGGAAAAAGAGATGTTTTTATTGACAATTCCCCTGACCCAGAAGAAATTAATAAGAAAATTGATGAAATTATAAAAATAGCACAAGAAAAAGGAAAAGTTATTGCTATTGGACATGCAAAAACAACTACAATAAATATTTTGAAAAATAGAATATCTGATTTTGAAAAAAATGGGATTGAAATCGTTCCCGTTTCATCTTTACTGGAATGATTTTAGATTTATATTATGAAGAAAAATGGTAATTATAGGTATTGAAACATCTTGTGATGAAACAGGAATTGGAATTATAAAAGATAAAAAAATATCTGCTAATATTATTGCTTCTCAAGAAGAGATTCATTCTATCTATGGAGGAGTTGTACCCGAACTTGCAAGTCGAGCGCATCTAACAAGAATAGATAATTTGTTTAATTTGGCTATTAAAAAAAGTAAAATTAAAAAAGAAGATATTGATTTAATTGGAGTTACAAATCAACCAGGGCTTAAAGGTTCACTACTCATTGGTGTTTCTTTTGCTTGTGGATTATCTTATAAGTTAAAAAAACCTATCTATTTTATAAACCATCTTCATGCACATCTTGCTGTTAATTTTTTAAATGAAAATATTGATTTTCCCGCTATTGGATTGGTAATCTCAGGAGGGCATACAAGTTTTTTTTATATTGAAAATTATACACTTTTTAAAGAAATAGGTAGAACACTTGATGATGCATGTGGAGAAACTTTTGATAAAGTTGGTAGGATTCTTGGTTTGCCTTTTCCTGGGGGTCCATATATAGAAAAAGAGGCAGAAAAAGGAGATGAAAATAGTATAAAATTTCCTATTCCAATGCTTTCTTCAAACTCTCTTGATTTTAGTTTTAGTGGTCTTAAAACGAGTGTTCTTTATTATATAAGAAAATTCGGGATAACTAATGTTTCTGATATCTGTGCTTCTTTTCAAAAAACAGTTGCAGATTTTATTTGTAGGAAAATTAATATTGCATTTAAAAAATATAAAGCAAAGTCATTTTTACTTGGTGGTGGTGTAGTGAGTAATTTATATTTGCAAAATAAAATAAAGGAAGTCATGCCAGAAAAGGTTAAATTATTTATTCCAGAGAAGAATTTATGTATTGATAATGGAGTTATGGTGGCTATTATGGCTTACTTTTTAAATAAATTTAAAATAGAA
>JAOAEP010000091.1 GCA_026416755.1 bacterium
GAAGAATTACAATTGATATGGCTATTAAGAAAAATTCTTGCACCTTTAAATCCTATTGAAGCGATGGAATTATTAATAAATAAAATAAAAACAACAAAGTCAAATATTGAACTTTTACTCAGTTTAAGGGCACAGGCAAAAGAATACTCAAATCTTTAAATTAAAATAATTTCTATAGTTCGTACTCCCATTTGAGTAAATTTTCTTTTTTTTAATTTGTTTAATTTTAACATTAACTAGAAAATTTTTATTTTTTCTTTGCTGAAAAAGGGCATTTTGTTTAAGAAGAGAGAAAATAAAAAAACACTTTTTTAAAAATTATTTAATAAAGTCATTATTTAAGTTATATTCCATCTTAAAAATATAAAAAAATTGTTCTTTTCATTAATCTTTCTTATTTTTTTACTTAAAAAATTTGTTAAAAGATATAATTTTCTTAATCTCTCCTTTTAGTTTATAAATTTTGAAAGGTAATAAGGAAAAATAATTTTCTTCCGTTTCTCCTTCAATTTCAACACATATATGAAAAACATTACTTTCTAAAATTAATTCCCCTTTTTTTCTTTTATATCTATTTTCCCTTCTGGTAAAACTATATTTTTGAAATTAAAACCACCAATTGGTTGAATATCATAATAAAATTTGTCTTTAAATTGTGTATAAGCATAAATTATATAATTTTCTTTCTTGTCAAGGTGAGGTAATTCTTTCCCACATACCAGAATTGAAGTATCAGAGTTAATTTTTATTTTTTCCTTATTTTCATAAACTTTATTTCCATAAAAATCCATAATTCCAAAAGTCAGATTGAAAGAAAATGAATAATAGGCGTGATTTATAACATAAATTGAA
Source organism: bacterium (assembly GCA_026416755.1). Taxonomy (GTDB): domain Bacteria; phylum Ratteibacteria; class UBA8468; order B48-G9; family JAFGKM01; genus JAMWDI01. The sequence continues at coordinate 853 of JAOAEP010000091.1, forward strand.
TATTTATTACCAGATATGACATAATCTGGTTTTATAAAAATAATTAAATCATTAAATGCTCTTTTTATAAACCAAAAAAGAGGGGTCTTATTTAAATAATAATCAATAGAACTCCAAGAAGATGAAGTTGGCCAAGAATCATTATACATCCAAAATAACGAACCAGCAGTTTTATATTTTCTACTTGCATAATATTTTAAAGCAAATTCTATAGTTTGACCTCTAAACATTTGTGAAATTTTAATTATATCTTCTTCTGATAAATTTCTTATTTTATCTCCAAAAAAATCAATTAGTTTTTCTATTATATTCTCCACTTTTTCAAATGTATTAAGATGGAAAATAAAATCTTTATCTTCAAAATTTATCTTTTTTTTCTTTATAAATCTTTTAATGGTATAAGAAGTAGAAAATGCAAGACGACCAAATTCGCTAACAAATTTTGCCGTATCTTGTAAGAAGAAAAATCTATCACCCCTTTCTTTATATTTTTCTGTATCAATATCTGGAATATACCAGGAATGTCTATCTCCTTCTTTCATACTTTTTGGGTCATCTCCTGATGGGGAATAATCACTTGAAGGCCAGTAAAATCTTTCTGGGTCAAGTTTTTTTATTTTCTCTGGGATTATTTCTTCAAATATTTTTTTCCCATAAAATATAAGGTCTGGTTTTTCTCTTTTCTCATTATAATAAATTGTATAGTTTTCATTATTCCCACACCATAAAATTATTGATGGATGATTTCTTAATTCTTTTATAATGATTTCTATCTCTTTTTCAACGTTTTTTATAAATTCATTTTTGTCATCTGGATAATAACCACATGCAAACATAAAATCCTGCCAAAGCATCAATCCTATTTCATCACATAAATTATAAAAATATTCATCTTCATATATTCCTCCACCCCAAATTCTTAACATATTAAAATTCTGTTCAATTGCATAATCTATTAGTTTTTTATATTTATTTTTTGAAACTCTTGCAAAAATTGTATCTGGCGGAACCCAGTTTGCTCCTTTACAATATACCTTTTTCCCATTTATTTCAAATATAAAACTTTTTCCATCTCCATCGTCTTTTTGAACTACCTCAATTTTCCTTAATCCAAACCTCACATTTTTTCTATCTTCTATTGAATCTTTTGTTTTTAAATAAACTTTAAGATTATATAGAAAAGGAGTTTCTAAGTTATAAGGATACCAAAGTTTAACAAAAGGAAGGTTAATTTTAAATTTTTTTAAATTTCTACCTGGATTTATATATTCAAAAAACTTTATTTTTTTCTTTTCAATTTCAAAATTAAATTCTGCCATAATATAATCTTCAGTAAAGTTTTCAACATCTAATTCAATTTCAACTTTCTTTTTCTCCCAATTTTTAATCCAGATATTTCTTATTACTAACTTCTTATAAAAATTAATATAGACATCTCTCCATAATCCACATGTTAAAATTCTTTCAGTCCAATCCCAGCCAAAAACAAACTGTGGTTTTCTTATAAATAATCTTCTCATATCTTCATTCTTATGGTAAATATCAATATATTTTAAAGGAACTTTTTCTGGAGCAAGAGAAAGACCATCATCAATTTTAACAAAAATTTTATTTTTCTCTGAAATTATATCAGTTATATCAAATCTATAAGGAATAAAAGCATTATCAGTGTTGCCAATTTTTTTATCATTAATAAAAATTTCTGAACGTGTATCTATCCCTCCAAAGTATATTTCTATTCTTTTGTATTTATTTATAAAATTTTTGGTTATTTTAAACTCTTTTAAGTAAAACCATTCTTTACCTTCAAAATTTTTTAATTTTTCAAGATTCCTTTTTAAAAATGGTTCCTCAATTATTCCAGCTCTTTTTAAATCAAGATGAATTTCTCCAGGAACTTTAGCAAATATTTTCAGATTATCACCCATTAACTGCCATATCCCATTTAAAGAAATTTTCTTCATCTTCAATACCTCCCATAATTTCTTGCTGTATTTATCATCTTAAATATATTTTCTTCTGGTGTATCCCTTCCAAGTTGGTCTCCTGTAGAAAGAATAAAACCCCCGTTTTCACCTGCATCATCTATCGCTTTTTTGCATACTTTTTCAACTTGCTCTGGTGTTGCAGTTAACATAAAAGTAGTATTAATATTACCCATTAATGAAATTTTATTTCCATATTTTTCTTTTATTTCCTTTAAATAGCAATCTCCCATAGGTGGTTCTTCAAGAGGATTTATACAATTTACCAATGTTTCATTATAGCACATTTCTACTAAATCTTTTTCTTTCCCACAACAATGTATCATAACAGGAATTCCTTCTTTATTTGCCATTTCAGAAATCATTTTTATAGTTGGTAAAGAATATTTTTTGAATAAACTTGGTGAAGCAAGAGTTATTGCCCCTGACCCACCTGTTAAAATAAAATCCGGATTTGTTTTTAAAACATATTCTGTGAAATTAATAATATCTCTATGTTGAATTTCTGCCCATTGATCAAAAAGTTCAGGATAATCATAATAAGCATAAGTAAGACCTAAAAGTCCTCCCTCAAAACAACCTTGCCATATATGAAAACCAGGTGTAGGAACTCCAATTCCTATTACTCCCTTATCTCCCAGTTTATTCCTCATCTTTTTGAATTCTTTGTCATCAAAACCAGTATAGGTAGTATAATATGAAGGAGAAAAATATTTAATTTTTTCAAAATCCTCTTTGAAGTTTTTAATTAAATGTTCTTTTACCCAAGGCGGATTATCTTTGGGATAAACAACAGTGGTATTTAGAAAACCTTTAGGAGTATAGTAAATATATTTTACTTCAATTTTATCTTTATTTTTAATTAATATTTTCTTTTTTTCTTTAATCATATTCTTATATTTCAATTCAATAGTTCCATATATAAACCAGCCGTCAAATTTAAAATAAGAAAGAGCCTCTAAATATGCTTCCCATAAAGGGGGATTCTGATAGAAATAGATATCATAGAATGGCTTTTTTGTAAGTTTTGCTGGAATCATATTTGACATATCAGGAGCAACAGGTATCATATCTGGTTTTTTATTCCAAATTGCAGTAAGCATTCTCTCTTTTGAATTCATTTCTAAAAAGTGCTAAATATAATATTTTAAAATTTATAACTTTTGTATGGTTCTTTTACCAACTATATTTTAATAAAAATAAAATTTTTAATCAATTTTAAATACTCTGTTATAGTTTCTTTTCCTATTATTTCTCCTTTATTAAATCTCAATTTTGACAAACCAAAATTTAAGTTTAGACACAAAAAAATTAGATAAACAAATTCTTAACAGTTTTAAGAATAATAATCTCTGAATCTTCATTTACCTTACATTCTAAAGGTAATGTTTCATAACTGGTGTTTATTCCTATTGCTTCTGAAATACTAATATCATCAAAATCTGGTTGAATTTCTATATTTTTCTTATGTTGTAAAAATGCTTCTTTTGTGGGTATATATCCCAAATGGAAATTTGAGTTTTGAGCAATAATTATATTTTCAAAAGGTAACTTCTCTCTTATTTTCTTCCCAATTCCTGTAAAAATTTCTCCTGGCAGTGTTAATACACATGCTTTTTCCCCAATGGTAAATCCATTCATATATAAATTCCATTTTTTTCTTTTCTTTTTCTCTTTTTCAAGATTTAGAAAAGATAAAGCAATTAAATATTTTAAAGAATCTGTAGGTATATTACTTTTCAATATTTCTCTCGCATTTTTAATATCTTCTTTTGTAAAAGAATAGAAATCTAATGAGTAAGATTTGAAAAAGGTATCTATTTTCCTATAACTTTCAAATTTAATATTTTTTAGAATTTTTTTAAAAGAAGAAAAAAGTTTTTCAGAAATTATGTCTTTAATTTTATCTGTTCTCGTAATTTCATCTTCAGGATTTATATGATTGATATCCCCACTCGGTCCATTTAGAATTAAAACATTACATTTAAACTCATCCTCAATTTTTTTTCTCAATGCACCAGGCCAATCAGCAGAAATTAAGTTACCTCCGATTGTATCCGGATGAAGAGAAAAATTAATTATGAACCCTATATATTTATCATCTTTTTTAAAAGCGATTATATAAAGTGTATCATCAACTTCTCCTATATTTTTAACAATATTTTCTTTTTGATTAAAAGGATTTGTTATAATCCTTCCGTCTTTCATTAAATATCTTCTATTAAACGCAATATTTTTTACCTTAATTTTCCCTATTCCTATTTCAGTATCTTCTAAATTCCTATAAGCAGTTTTTATACTACCCGCAATATATAATGGTAAAATTTTTAAATATGATTCATCCACATAAAAATTTTTTGTGTATACTAAATTTTCTGGTTTTTCAGTTAAAGGCCCTGTATGGGTATGAGTTGCATGAATAGCAATATTTTTAAATTTGATTTTTAGATCTTTTGAAAGGATTTTATTAACTATTTTTACAATTTCTTGATTTATCCATATCAAGTCACATGAAACTAACGTAAATAAATTTTCACCATCATAAATAACAATAGAATTGGCGTAAAGGTCATCCATAATCCCTTCTGATCTCCTATCCACGAAATACCCTACAAGAGAAAATCCAATGGGAGGAGTTATACAAACTTTTCCAAAACCAACTTTCATTTTTTTCACTCAAAAATTATTCTATTTCATCAAGACTCACTTTTCTCTTTTCTCTTTCACTTATTAAAGCACATTCCATAAATTTCATTATTTCAAGAGTTTCTTCAGGTTCAACTGGTAATTTTCCTGTTTTAAAAAATTCTATTATTTTTTTTAAAAGCTGAGAATAGAGTGGAATTTCTGTAGAATAAGTTGTCTGACAAACCTTCTTCTCTCCAAATACAGTTGCTCCATAACTATGGGCACCTTTTCTTGTTCCTCTTATTGTTCCTATTTTATTTTTTTCCCAAATACCAATAACAAAATGAAAATCATCTGTCTTTTCGCAATATAATTCTTTACATCCTTTGCCAAGAAAAGTATATAAAATTTCAACTCCATGAATTCCATACCAAAAAAGTCCAGGATTTGTTGGATCAAGCGGTGCGGGAGAAAAAGAATCACATCCTAAAACTTCTCCCAGTTCTGGATCTTCTTTTATCTTCAAAATGTTGTAATCAAACCTTAAAGAAGAAGAGGAAAAAACTGGACAATTATATTTGTTTGCCAATTCATAAATTCTCGCTGCATTATGGTAATTTTCAGCAAGTGGTTTATCAATAAAAAGTGGTTTTTTTGATTTTATAACTGGTTCTGCTTCTTTTAAATGTCTCCTTCCATCAACACTTTCTAGTAAAACTGCATCAACTTTATCCAACAAATTTTCAATAGAATTAACCATTTCAACATTATATTTTTCCACAAGTTCTTTTTTAAAACCCTCTACTCTTGAATAACTTGCATGGAGATCTGGACTAAAAGAAGGAAAAACGCAAATAATTTTACCCCCTTTAACATGGTTTGGGTCGTTTTCATCATTTAAAAGTTGTGTAAAAGCAATAACGTGTGAAGTATCACATCCTATCATTCCTATCTTTATTTCTTCCATTTTCACCTCCTATTTAACTTACAAAATTAACAAAGTTTAAAAAATACTTTGGGAAAGGTGCTTTAAATTCCATTATTTTTTTTGTCTTTGGATGGAAAAAAGAAATTTTGTATGAATGAAGGAATAAATTTTTTTCATCTATATTCTTACTTCCATATTTTTTGTCTCCTAAAACTGGATATCCAAGATATGAGAGTGTTAAACGAATTTGATGTGTCCTTCCTGTTATTGGTTTTATT
>JAOAEP010000130.1 GCA_026416755.1 bacterium
ATATGGTATTTATCAAAGATTCTGGGGTTTTGAAATAACAAGAAAAAGTTTAATGGAAAATCCAGAGTTATTTCTTCATTATTCAGAATTTTTAAAATACTTATCACCTACTTTTATAGATAGATTAGAAAGTAATAGAATTTTCTCAACATTTGTTTATCCCAACATATATGCTTCTTTCCTTATATCTTTAATGCCCCTTCTATTTTTTATTTTTGTTAAGGAGTATAAAAGTTATTATGGTTTTTTTTCAATTTTCCTTTTTATCTTATGTCTTTTAAATCTTATTTTTACTGAATCCATGGGAGGGATACTGATTTTTTTCTTTATTTTTCATTTGATTTTTCTTCAATTTATATTAGAAGAAAGAAAATTTAAAAAATTTGTTCCCTATGTACTAATTTTTGAGTTTATTTTACTAATTATTGGATATCAACTAAAAATCCTTCCCCATATTCATTCTCTACTTGATAGAATTGGATATTGGAAAGCAAGTTTAAAAGTCGTATTATTGAGACCGATTATTGGTGTGGGACCTGAGAATTTTAGATACTATTTTTTAAAATTTAAATTACCAGAGGGACTTGAAACAGCCCATGCACATAATTTGCTTATTGAAATATTAGTTGAAAATGGAGTTATAGGACTTTTTTTGTTTTGTGTATTTATCTTTAATTTATTATTAGACTTTTGGAAAAACCAAATGGAAATACTAAATAGAGGCATCTTTTATCTTTTAATTTCTTTTTTTCTTCACAATCTTATTGATTTTAATTTCTATGATCCATCAGTTGCCATCTTATTTTTTATATTTGGTAGTCCATTTGAGCAAAAAGTTAAAAAAGTTTATAGTTATAATTTATTGACAAAAGTAGTGTTGTACCTTATTATAATAATAAGTATTGGTGTTTGTTTTAAATTAATTAGATTTGAAAATTCAGAAAGATATAGAAGATATAGTGAAAGAGAAATAAATTTAAATACTAAATTGGGTTTACTTGATATTGCACAAAATTGGGATAAAAGAAATTTTGAAGTTTTTTTTCAGAAGGGTGAAATATATATAAGTATGTGGAGTTTAACGAGAGAAGATAATTTTTTGAAAGAAGGTATATTAAATTATGAAAAAGCAATTTCTCTAAATCCATATTTAATAAAGTCTTATAGACGACTTGCTTATATTTATGAAACAATAGGAAATTATAAGGAAGCAGAAAAGTACTACATAGAAGTATTAAAAAGATATCCTAATAAAAAAATTTATAATCTTGAAATAGCAAGATATTATAAGAAAATTGGTGAAAATGAAAAATTTAAATTTTACTTTGAGAAAAGTAAACATTTGCAAAGTGTGACTAAAGAAGAAAAAATTATGGTAGAAGAGATAGAAAAATGGATAGAATTGCAGAAATAGAAATTAGAAAAGTTGAAAAAAATCAATATTTTAGGTTGTCTAATGAAATGGATATAAAGCCAAAGGATTTTGTGCTTGTTGAATTTACTCAAGGAACAATAGATTATGGGAAAATATATAAAATTTATGAAACTAAAAATATCCCTTTCCATACAATTTCAGGAAAAGTAATACGAAAATTAAATGAAAAAGATTTTATTATAATTCAAGAAAATAATTTGAAAAGAAAAGAAGCATTTAATATCTGTCTTGAAAAAGCCAAAAGTTATAATCTTCCAATTCGACTTATTGATGTTGATTTTTCATATGATAGGACTAAAGTTACATTCTATTATTGGGCAGAAGGGAGAATTGATTTTAGAAGATTGGTTAGGGATTTAGCAAAAATTTTTAATTGTAGAATAGAAATGAGACAAATTGGTTTAAGGGATGAAGCAAAAATTAAAGGTGGGTATGGAGTATGTGGAAGAGAATTATGTTGTGCCTCTTTTTTAAAACATTTTGAATCTATTACTTATAAAATGGTTAAAAATCAGAAACTTCCTCTTGATGAAAATAAAATAACAGGTTTGTGTGGAAGATTATTTTGTTGTCTAATTTATGAAGAGGATTTTTATACTAAAGAAAAAGTTGAAAAAAAATGAAATTTTATATTACTACTCCATTATATTATGTGAATGCAGAACCACATATAGGACATACATATACAACAGTAGCAGCAGATTGTCTTGCAAGATTTTATAGAATGAAGGAATGGGATGTATTTTTTTTAACAGGAACTGATGAGCATGGACAAAAGATTTATGAAGCGTCACAAAATGAAGGTTTAACGCCTATTGAACTTGCAGATAGAATTTCAGAAATATTTAAGAATATGTGGAAAAAGATGAATATTTCCTATGACAGGTTTATACGAACAACAGAAAGACAACATCAGGAAGTAGTGAAACGAATTTTTAAGATTTTATTAGAAAAGGGAGAACTTTATAAAGGTGAGTATGTGGGCTTTTACTGTATTCATTGTGAAAGTTATGTAGATATTGAAGATAAATCAAAACCTATTTGTCCTGATTGTAAAAGACCTGTATCTGAAATATCAGAAACTTCATATTTTTTTCGTCTTTCTAAATATCAAACTCTTCTTGAAAATATTATTAAAAATAGTGAAATTGTTAAGCCTGAATTTAGAAAAAATGAAGTTTTGAATTTTGTAAAAAGTGGTTTAACAGATATAAGTATAACGAGAAAAAATGTTGTATGGGGAATAGAAGCACCTATAAATGAAAAATATACTATTTATGTTTGGTTTGACGCACTTTTAAATTATTTAAGTGGAATTGGATATTTATATGATGAAGAAACATTTAAAAAGTATTGGCCAGCAGACGTTCAACTTATAGGAAAGGATATAATGAGATTTCACCATATTATTTGGCCTGCTTTATTACTGGCTTTAGATCTACCATTACCGAAAAAAATATTTGCACATGGGTGGTGGATTTCAGGAAAAGAAAAGATGTCAAAATCAAAAGGGAATGTTATTTCACCTGAATATTATATAAATGAATATGGAGTTGACCCTTTTAGATATTTTCTTTTAAGAGAAATTCCATTTGGAATGGATGGAGAATTTTCTGAAGAAAATTTTAAAAAAAGATATAATAGTGACCTTGTTAATGATTTTAGTAATCTATTAAATAGAAGTTTGAATCTTATTGAGAAAAAATTTGATGGATATATTCCAGAAGGAGAAATAGATGAAAGAATTTTTGAGATGTCAGATGAAATATATAAGAAATATTCAGAAAGGATTGAAAACATATCTTTTTCTGAAAGTATTGAAGAGATATGGAAACTTGTCATTTTTCTGAATAAATACTTAGATGAAAAATCTCCATGGAAAGAAAAAAGTTATGATGTTGAAAAAACAATGATTTCAATTTTTTATGGAATAAGAAATCTTTTGATCTTTTTAAACCCATTTATTCCTCAAACATGTGAAAAAGTTGCAGAGATGATAGGCCTTGAAAAGAAAGAAATTGAGAAATTTGAAAATTTTAAAATAAAATATTCGGGAAGAATTAAAATTAGAAAAAGAGAAATTATTTTTCAAAGAAAGAAATGAAGCCAATTTTTAAAAGAATTCTTTTAAAATTATCAGGAGAGGCATTACAGGAGAATAAGAATGAGAGAGGCATAAGTTCTAATTCTTTAATTTCCATTTCTAACGAGATAAAAAGTGTGTGGGAACTTGGATGTGAAATTGCTCTTGTTGTTGGGGGCGGGAATATTTATAGAGGGAGTGAAAGGGATAAAGAAGTAATTGAGACAGTCACTGCTGACTATATGGGAATGCTTGCAACTGTTATTAATGGGCTTGCTTTACAAAATGCTTTAGAAAAACTTGGACTTGAAACAAGAGTTCAAAGTGCTTTTGAAATGAGACAATTTTGTGAGCCCTATATAAGAAGAAGAGCAATAAGACACCTTGAAAAAGGAAGAATTGTAATTTTTGTTGGTGGGACAGGAAATCCTTATTTTACTACAGATACAGCAGCGGCACTCAAAGCAGTTGAGATAAAAGCAGAGGTTATTTTAAAAGCAACAAAGGTTGATGGAGTGTATTCAGCAGACCCTTTAAAATATCCTAATGCAAAAAGATATAAAAATTTAAGTTATTTAGAGATAATACAAAGTCAATTGAAAATAATGGATGCTACAGCAATCTCTATGTGTATGGAGAATAAAATTCCAATAATCGTTTTTAACCTTTTCAAAAAAGGTAATTTAAAGAAAATTGTTATTGGAAAAGGAGTTAAAACTATTATATCTGAAAAAGGAGGTCTAAATGAGAAATAAGATTTATACTGAAACTGAGCAAAAAATGAGAGGTGTTGTTGATTTTTTTTCTAAAGAAATTGCAAAGATGAGAGCAGGTAGAGCTTCGATATCTTTACTTGAAGGGATTTTAGTGGAGTGTTATGGCTCAAAATTGCCTGTAAACCAGGTGGCAACAATAACAATACCTCAACCTCAAATGATAATTATTCAACCATGGGACAAAAATATATATAATAATATTCTAAAAGCAATACAAACAAATAATTTAGGACTTTCACCTATTTCAGATGGTAATGTGATAAGAATTCCAATACCGCCATTAAGTGAGGAAAGGAGAAAAGAACTTGTAAAGATATTACATAATATGGGAGAGGAAGCAAAAATTGAAATAAGAGAACTGAGAAGAAAAGCAAATGAACAACTGAAAAAAGCAAAAGATGAAAAACAAATTTCAGAAGATGATATGTTTAAAGGTACTGAAGAAATTCAAAAGTTAACTGACAAATATATAGAAGAAATTGATAAAAAAATAAAAGATAAAGAAAAAGAAATAATGGAAGAATGAAATGAAAAATTTTGTAATAGCGATTGATGGTCCAGCAGGAGCTGGAAAAAGTACTGTTTCAAAAATAGTGGCAAAGAGATTAAATTTTTTATATGTTGATACAGGAGCAATGTATAGGGCTTTAACCTTGAAAGCCATGAAGGAAAAAATCCCCTGGGAAGAAGAGGGCAATCTCATTGAAATGGCTAGAAATACTAAAATTGAGTTGGTTCAGGAAGGGGATAAATATAAGGTTTATCTTGATGGAGAAGATGTAAGTGAGGAAATCAGAAAAGAAGAAGTCAGTAAAAATACCTCTTATATTGCTTCTATTTTGGAGATAAGAGAAATTCTATGGGAAATGCAAAGAAAATATAGAGAAAAATACAATATAGTCATGGAAGGAAGAGATATAGGAAGGAAAGTATTTCTAGATGCTCAATTAAAAATTTATCTTGTTGCATTTATTGAAGAAAGGGCAAAATGAAGATATTTACAACTTAAAGA
>JAOAEP010000132.1 GCA_026416755.1 bacterium
GGCTGCTAATGTTGCAAAAACTATTGGAAAAAAATGGGGGATTATTGTATGGGTTGGTGATACTATTAAAGGAATTATTCCTATGGTAATTGCTCAAAAATATGGAATAACAAATTATATTCTTCTAACTTTGATTGGCTCTTCCGCTGTTATTGGCCATTGTTATTCTATATTTTTAAAATTTAAAGGTGGAAAAGGGGCTGCAACAACTGGAGGAATAATTTTATTTTTAATGCCTTTACTTTTTCCACTTGTTATTTTTTTATGGTTCTTCGCTCAAAAAACAAACCCTAGATCTTCAAAAATTTTAATTTCTTGCGTTCTTATTTTTTTTCTTTTTCTTGCATTAGTTTATAGAAATAATTTTGTTCAATTATTTTTTTCCACTTTAATTCTAATCTTATTAGGAGCGATAATTAATAAAGACGTGATTAGGGAAATAAGAAGTCAAAAAGGATAGTAGATGGTAATATGGAAAAGAAAACTATATAGAATTTTAATGGGTTCAATTGTCCCTTTTATATATTTAATCACTAATTCTGTTTTTTTCCCAATTATTATTTCTTCTTTTTTCCTTACGCTTCTTCTTTCTCTTGAATATGAAAGATGGAAAAATCCTAATGTATGGAATTATGTTTTAAAAAAATATGGGAGAATTTTCAAAACACCACCAGGTAAATTAACAGGAGATACTTATTTTATGTTAGCAACCTTTATAGTATTAATATTTTTTCAAAAAGAAATTGCCATTCCTTCATTATTCTTTTTAGTTTTTGGAGATGCAGGAAGTGGAATTATTGGAAGTAAATATGGAAAAATAAAAATTTTCCCTGGAAAATCATTAGAAGGTTTTGTAGGAGGATTTTTTTTTAATCTTATTATTGCCTTGGTGCTATATAAGTATATTGACTTATCTTTTTTAGTTTTAATTGTTGGGGCCTTAATTTCATCTATTATAGAAACATTACCTCTAAAAATTGATGATAATTTAACAGTGGGAATCATAACAGCATTTTTAATGGATTTATTATACAAAACTATTTAAAAGTAAAAAAATATTTCTAATCTGGAAATCTACCTGGATTTAACCATGAGGACCAATGTTCAGGATATTTTTCTACCCATTCTTGAACTTTTTTAATAAAAAAAGCAGTGTTTTCTTTAATATCTTTTGAAACATTTTCACTTTCCTTAAGTTTATACGGACCTTCAATCATTATTTTGTGTTTCATCGGACCTATTCTTACAGTATACAATCCAATTACACTTGTTTTATATTTTCTGGCAAAAACAGCTGCACCTGTTGGCACGAAAACTCTTCTCCCAAAAAACTCACATTCAACTCCATTTGGAGCATGTTGGTCAAGATAAATACATAAAATTCCTCCATTTTTAACCCATTTTTGTGATTCCTCAATGGCTTTCTTTAAATCCTTTTTTGAAATTGAAGGTACACCAAACTTCTTTCTTAATTTTCTTAAGTCATTCTCTGTATATACGTTAACAGAGCGTGCAACAATCATATTTACTGGATATCCTTTTTTACATAGGATAGTTAGAGCAAAAGGGAAGTTACCCATATGAGGACATATTGCAATAACTCCTCTTTTTTCTTTTAAAACTTCTTTTAGAACTTCTTCTCCCTCTATTTCAACCATTTTCATTAACTGTTCATCGTTAAATTTATATAACTGAAATATCTCGAGAAAACTCATACACTCTTCAAAAAGTCGTTTACACATTTTTATTTTTTCTTCCTTTGTATACCTATCTCCAAAAGCAATATCCATGTTTTTTAAAACAAGTTTTCGGTGTCCTTTCATTATATAAAATGAAAATATACCTAAAAGTTTGATCATTTTTTCAAAAAGAAAAATTGGTATTAATTGAATAAAAAAAGTAAGGGATTTAAGAAAAATATAAATTATTATTCCGTTTTCAATAGGTCTAAGAAGTTTTCTAAAAATTTTTTTCATATTCATTCAAAATCTATTTTGCCCTTATTTTTCAGTTTCAGGTATAATATTTCTATAAAATTTCTATAAAATAGATAAAAATGAAAAAACTTTTTTTATATCCTTTAAATTTCAAAGATAAAACTTCTTTTTTATTATCCCAAATAGAGAAATTGAATTTTACTCCAAATTTTGTTTATTTTACATCAAATTTTTGTAAAATCCAAGATTTTAAATATCATTATTATGAACAATTTAAAAATACTATTTTACCATCTACGTACACATTAAAATCTTTTGCCTTAAATATTCTTGAAGAAAACAGTCCTAAGAAAGTAATTTCAGATATAGAAAAATATCTTTTAATTCTTGAAATAGTCAAAAAGAAGAAGAAAAAAATTACATACACAGATGAAGGAATCTCTAAGGTTATTCATAATTTTATCAAAGAATTAAAAATTTCTTCTCTTAAAGGAGAGAAGATATCAATAGTTAAAAAAGCTATTTCTGATTTTCCCTGGAAATATGAAGAAAATAGAAAGAATATAGAATTTGCTGTAGAAGTTTTTGAAGAATACGAAAATTTATTACTCAGAAAAAATATGATTGATTTAGAAGATATTTATGAAGAGGGAGTAGAATATTTATTAAACAAAAATTTGGAAAATATTATAATTGAAAACATTATTGAAATTCCTCCTTATCAGAAAGAGTTTATTAAAACTTTGATTAATTCAAGTAAAAATGTTCTTATTTTTTATTACAATCCATCATATTTTCCTATAGATGTGCAAGAACTTATAATAAATGAAACATTTACATTTTTAAAAAAAATTTCTGATTGGGAAATAATTGAAGTTGAAGGTGAAAAATATAATACTGAAATAAGTTGCTTCAATTTTCCTACAAAAGAAGAAGAAGTAAAAGGTATCATTGACCTAATGATGGAAGAACTTAAAAAGAATTCAGAAATAGGAATTAATGATTTTATGGTTACTTGTCCAGATATGTTAAATTATAGAAATTATATTAAACGAATATTTTTAAGATTTAATATTCCTGTTGAAATAATCCCTGGCTATTCTTTCATTTTTGAACCTTCTATTTCTCCACTATTGGAGTTTTTTACTTTCTCTGATACTTATGATTGGAATAGTTTAATGAATATATTATTTTCTCCTTATTTTTTAAAAATTGATAAAGAAAAAACCTTTATGTTTTCAAAATTAACTCGGGAAAAGTATGAAAATATTGGTTTTTCAAAGGATGACTTTTTAAAAATAAATGATAGTAATATTGAAATAATTAAAGAATGTTTAAAAAAAATAGAAGAGAAAATGTCATTAAAGGAATGGAAGGAAGTTTTAAAAGAGATAATTGAAAAAACTGGGTGGATTCCATCGGAATCTTCTATAAAATTTGAGTTTGAAAAATTATTGGATAAATTAAATAGTTCTTTTATATTAAGAAAGGAGGAATTTATAAATTTATTAACAAAACTTCTTGAATTGGTTGAAATTGAAGAA
>JAOAEP010000167.1 GCA_026416755.1 bacterium
TCTCCTTTTTCTCCAGCAAAACCTATAAAAAAGGGACCTGTTCCAAAAAAGATTTCATTAAATGAGACCTTCACTCCGTTTGCATAACTTATCTCAACTAAATAATGGTCATAAACATTTGTAGGTCCAAAAACACAATAATTTCTTGTATACCCATCAACAACTGCTGCTTTGATATAAATATCCTCAAGTAATTTTTCATTCTTTTCATCCAATCTTCTTACATAAGGACACGTCTCTGTCTCTTCACATTTATGACATCCTTCCCATTTTTTATTTCCACCAAAAACAGAAAGACCACCTATTGCATAAACTTCAACAGGGTATGAGTTAACAATCCAATTTAAAATATCAATAATATGACATCCTTTATGAACAATGAGACCACCGCTTTTTTCTCTAAATTTATGCCATCTCCTGAAATAACCATTTCCCTCATAACCACTATAACCCCATCCAACAAAAATTTTACCAATATCTCCATTATCTACAATTTCTTTTATTTTTCTGAATAAAGTTTTATATCTCATATTAAATCCCATAAACTTCATTTTATTTGAGTTTTTCGAATATTCTAAAATTTTTATAATCTGTTTTTCGTCAATTGCAAGTGGTTTATCACAAAATACATGATATCCACTTTCAAGACATTTAATTATTAAATCTGCATGGGTCCAGTCAGGAGTTGTTATAAAAACAATATCAACAATTTTTGTTTTAAGGAGTTCATCAATAGAAGTAAATTTTTCTACAGGTGGATAATTGTGATGTTTAATAACCGCTTCCATCCTTATTGGATTTGAGTCAACAATAGCGACTACCTTCATTTCTGGAATTTTTTCAATTGCTTTTACAAAACTTGTTCCTCTATCTCCAGTCCCAACTATTCCAACTTTTATCATTTTCAATTCCTCCTTTTAAGTTTTGAATTTTACAATAATTTACTTTTTTGTCAAAGATTGTTTTTAAAAATAAGTATGCTAAAATAAAAAAAATAAAATGGAAATAAAATGTGTATGGTGGGATGGTTATCATAATGCTTTTACAGATATAATTAAGTTTAAGGATAATTTTTTTATTACTTTTAAACACGCTACAAAACATACAATTAGTGGAAATGGTGAAATATATATAATTAAGTCAAAAGATTTAGAACAATGGCAACTGATAAAAAAATTCCCTTTACTTCCTGATAGTAGAGACCCTAAATTTTTCAAATTTAAAAACTTATTAGGTGTTTTATTTGGGAGAAGAGATGAAGGAGATAGGGAAAAAATTGATATGTATATAAGTTATTCTTCTGATGGAGAAAATTTTAATGGACCTTTAAAAATTGAAAATTATAATCTATGGTTCTGGCGAATTAGAAATTTTAAAGAAAAATTGTTTATAACTGCTTATGAAATGAAAATTGAAAAAGGAACATATTTGTTTATTTCTGAAGATGGAATAAATTTTAAAGAAGTTTCTCAAATAGTTAAAGATGAATATTCAAATGAGGCGGATTTATTATTTGAAAATACTGGTTTATGTTATGTAATAGTCAGGAGAGAAAATTTTCAAACACCCATTCTTGCAATTTCAAGTCCACCTTATAAAAAATGGGAAAATTATATTTTAAACTATATTGTTCAGGGACCTCATATATTCAAGTTTAAAAATAAAATTTATGTCGCTGGAAGAGTTTTCATTAAAGATGGGAAACTACTTTCAAAAAAAACAGAAATATATGAAACTAAAACAGGGATAATAGAACTTGATTTAAAAAATAAAATATTAATTCCAACAAAAATTTTACCAAGTTCTGGAGATACTTCTTATTGTGGTTCTGTTGTTGATAAAAATAGATTGTATTTAAGTTATTATTCTCAACATGAATTAAATATAAAAGAAAGTAAGGTTGGAAAAAATGCTTCTGGAATTTATCTTTTAATTACAGAGAAACTTTAATTTTAAAAGGAGGAGAAAGTGAAAGAAAAATTTTATGGTGTTTATGCAGCACTTCTAACACCTTTTAATGAAAAGGGTGATGTATGCGAAAAAAGATTGAGAAATCTTGTGAAATTTTTAATTTCAAAAGGACTGGATGGACTTTATGTATGCGGTTCAACAGGTGAATTTCCTTTAATGAGTGTGGAAGAAAGAAAAAAGGTTGCAGAAATAGTGAAGGATGAAGTTGGAAATAAAATAAAAATTATTGTTCATATTGGTTCTTTAAGCACAAAAAATTCAATAGAACTTGCTAAACATTCTGAAAAAATAAAGGTTGATGCTATCTCCTCAATTCCGCCTTTCTATTACTCTTTTAGTTTTGAAGAAATTTATAATTATTATAAAAGAGTTGCATCTTCTGTATCTCTTCCATTTTTGTTTTATTATATTCCCCAGACAACTGGTATATTTTTGAAAAATGAACAGATTTTAAAACTCGGTGAAATTGATAATATTATAGGTCTTAAATATACATATACAGATTTTTATTTATTACAGGATTTACTTATAAAAATGAAAGGCCAATGGATTGCTTTCAGTGGACCTGATGAGTTATTTTTACCTGCTTTAACTATGGGAGTTGTTGGATGTATAGGTTCAACTCAAAACATTTTACCTGAGATATTTATAGAGATTTATAAAAGTTTCAAAAACGGAGATATAGAGAAGGCAGGTAAACTACAAAAAAGAGTGACAGAAGCAGTAAATCTGTTGCATAAATATGGAGGAATAACGTCAAGAAAAATAGCATTAAAATTTAGAGGTATAGATGCTGGTTTTGCAAGAGAACCATTTTTAAAAGATCTTAAAGAAAAGGATAAAAAAAGATTTGAGGCGGAATGGAAAGAAAAATTTCCTGAATTTTCAGAAGGAATTATTTAATGGGGGAAAATAAGTTTTTCATTAATCTCTTCTATGTCTTTTTGAATATCTCTTTTTAATTCTTCAATATTTTCATATTTTTTTTGTTCTCTTATTTTAAATATAGGGAATATTTCAAGAATTTCTCCATAAATAATGTTATCAAATCCAATAATATGGACTTCTATTTTATCATCTGTTTCATCAAATGTTGGACAGTTTCCAATTGATAAGGCACCTTTGAAAAAAATGTCTTTATATTTTACCCAACAAGCATAAACTCCTTTTCCAAAATTAATGTTATTAAAAAGTGAAAGATTTGCTGTTGGAAATCCAATTTTTTTACCTCTTGATTTTCCTGTAATAACTTTACCTAAAAAAGAAAATTGTCTACCGAGAAATTTATTTACTTTTTCAAAATCACCTTTTTTTAAGTAATCTCTTATCTTTGAAGAATTTACAGGTTCATCATTTATTTTAATAGGGGATAAAACAAGAACATCAAATTCTTTTTTTAAATCATTTGTAGTCCCTTTTCTGTGAGCCCCAAATCTAAATTCATTTCCCACAATAATTGACTTGACATTTATACTTTTTAAATATTCTATAAATTCAAATGGTTCCCAATAAGATATCTCTTCATAATCACACCATAAACATATTTCAATACCTGAATTTTCAAGAAATTTTAGTTTTTCTTCCCAAGGGGAAATATAAAATTCTACTGGGAAATGTCTAAAAGTAAAAACAGCAGGTATTATTCTTTTAATTTTTGCATTTTTTACTATTTCTTCAATTATCTTTCTATGCCCTAAATGAAATCCATCAAATTTACCTATACCAATTACAATACCCTTTCCAACAACATCTACATCTGAAAAATGTTTTATTTCCATTCTACTCCTTTCTTTAAAATTAATAAGGAAATTTTTCATCCACTTTAGAATTTGAGAGTTTTAAAAGAAAGTCCGCAATTCTATCAGTAGCATTTTCTACTATTATTTTCCCTTTTTCAGGACTTGCTTTTTTAGGATTCCCATATCCTGAATTTTCAGTCAATAGATGCCATGGCCTTGTAATCCATACCCATCCATTTTTAATTTCTTCAAATCTTGGTTCATTTACTTCTCCATCATCTGCCCATTCAAGATGACAAAGTTCAGGATAAAGATACATTAACCAACTTGTTTCTGCTTCATTACCATGTTCTCCACCTTTATCCTCAAGTATTTTCTCAGCAATATCTTTTCTTACATTCCACCAGTCAATTAAAAAAATATGAATGAATGTTTTTCCATAAATTTCTCTTAATAATGCTCTAAACTCATTTCCACCATGACCATTTATTATAACAAACTTATAAATCTTATAATTTTCAAGAGTATAAACAATATCCCTTAATATAGCAAGTTGTGTTGTCGGAGATAGATGAAGTGCCATTGGAAAACCAAAATGATTAGAATTTACTCCAATGGGGATAGTTGGTAAAAGTATAATTTTACCTCCTTTTTCATTTGCTTTTTTACAACTTATTTCAGCAATTTTTTCTACTGTTAGACTATCACAACCATAAGGTAGATGAAGATTATGTGGTTCGCAGGAACCCCATGGTAAAACGCATACTTCAATTTCTCCAAATTCTCTAACTTCTTTTAATGTCATTTCAAATAGTTTAAATTTCATATTTACCTCCATTTTAATAAAAAGATTGGTTGATATTAAGGTGTGAGTTTCTAAATAGGTCTACTTTTTTCATTCTTTAAAATAATTTTACCTTAATTTTTTGTTCTTGTAAATTTTGTGTTATTTTTTACTGAATTTCTCCAAACTGACTTCTAAATAATTTATAATAAAAACCTTTTTTATTCATTAATTCCTTATGTGTTCCCATTTCAAAGATTTCACCTTCATTTATAACAACAATTATATCTGCATTTTTTATTGTATTCAATCTATGGGCTATAACAAAACTTGTTTTACCTTTCATAAGTTTCAACATGCTTCTTTGAATATCCATTTCTGTTTTTGTGTCAATACTGCTTGTTGCTTCATCAAGAATAAGAATTTTAGGGTTTGCAAGCAAAGTTCTTGCTATCGCTATTAATTGTCTCTGGCCTTGACTTAAACCATAACCACCATCAGATACAAATGTTTCATATTTATCAGATAGAGACAAAATAAATTTTTCTGCATTTGTAATTTTACAAATATTTTCAATTTCTTCATCTTTAGCATCTAACCTTCCATATTTTATATTTTCCTTTATTGTTTCTGCAAAAAGATAAGTATCTTGTAAAACAATTCCGAGGAAAGATCTTAAATTTTCTTTCTTTATTTTCTTTATATTATATCCATCAATCATTATTTCTCCTTTCTCAACTTCATATAATCTTGAAAGTAAGTTAATCATTGTAGTTTTCCCTGCACCAGTTGGTCCAACAATAGCAATTGTTTTTCCAGCAGGAACTTTTAAACTTATATTTTTTAATATATATTTTTCATTTTCATAAGCAAACCACACATTTTTAAATTCAACTTCTCCCTTTATTTCTTTTAGTTCTATTGAATCTTCTTCATCTTTTCTTTCTTTTTCATCTTCCATAAGTTCAAAAACTCTTTCTGCACTTGCTATTGCACTTTGTACCGTAGTAAACTGATGGGCAAGTTCATTTAAAGGCCTTGTGAATTGCTTGACATAATTTATAAAACTTACGATTGTTCCTATAGATATAATATCCCTTATAGCTAATATACCACCAATACTCCCAACTATAACAAAACTAATATTATTTAAAAAGTTCATTAATGGGGGCATAATTCCAGCAAGTTTTTGAGCCATAATACTATAATCTTTAAGTTTGGCATTTTTCTCCTCAAATTTTTCTATTTCATCTTTTTCTTTCCCATATATTTTTATTATTTTTAATCCTGTAATATCTTCTTCAACTATACTATTAACTTCTCCGAGTATTGTTTGCTGTAAAAAGAAGTATTTTCTCGTTTTTGAAGAAACTATTTTTGTAATGAGTGCCATCAAAGGAACAAGTATTAAGCTAAATAGTGTTAACAAAGGATTTAATATAATCATCATTGTAACAGTTCCCACAAGCATAATTATTCCAGATAAAAATTGAACTACACTTGTTCCAATTGTAATATTGATCATATCTATATCATTTGTAATTCTACTCATTATGTCTCCTATCGGTCTTTTGTCTATTACTTTTAGAGATAGTGTGTGGATACATTCAAACATATCTTTTCTTATATCAAAAACGATTTTTTGAGAAATGATAGACATTGTTAAGCCCTGGATATAAAAAAGAAAAGAGTTAAAAATGTAAATTAAAAACATAAATAAAAGAAATTTCCCAAAACCATTGAAATTTTTAGGAATAATATAAATATCAATTCCCTTCCCAATTAAATAAGGGCCTATTAAGGATAAAATTGAACTTCCAATTAAACAAGTAAATATAAGAGCAAAAAATAGTTTATAATTACTTAAATATTTAAAAAACTTTTTTAGTGTTTTAATTGTCTCTTTTGGTTTTTCACTCAAAATAGGAATATGCCTTCCAGGTCCTGGAGGGCCAAAAATTGGACTATAACGAAGCCGTTCTCTTTGTTTTTCTATAAATCTGTCTCTATCAGACATTAACATTTTCTCCTAATTGTGTTTCATATATTTCTTTATAAATTTTACAATTTTCAAGGAGTTCTTTGTGGGTCCCAATTCCTAATATTTCGCCTTTGTCAAGAACTAAGATTTTATCTGCATTTATAATTGTAAATATTCTTGGAGTCACAATAATTTTCGTAATATTTTTTAACTTTTCTTTTAATTCATTAAAAATTTTTTTTTCTGTTATGAAATCAACAGAACTTGTGCAATCATCAAGGATAAGAATTTTAGGTTTTTTTACAATTGCTCTTGCTATTGTTAATCGCTGTTTTTGGCCACCAGAAAGATTTACCCCTTTTTGACCAATAAATGTATCAAGTCCATCCGGTAATGTTTGAATAAAATCATAAATTTGTGAAATTTTAAGCGCAAAAATTGTTTCTTCTTCAGTTGCAGATTCATTTGCCCATTTCATAATCTCCCTTATTGTTCCAGAAAATATTAAAATATCCTGTGTTACAAATCCGATAATTTGTCTTAGAACACATGGGTCAATTTTCTCAATATTTATCCCATCTATCATAATTTCTCCAGAAGTTGATTGATATAAATTTGCTATAAGGTTTAAAAGAGTTGTTTT
>JAOAEP010000050.1 GCA_026416755.1 bacterium
AAATTATAAATTACAATAATGAAAAAAAACGAATTTTAACACCACAAACAACACAAATTATGAAAGAGATCCTTAAAAAAGTTGTAACTGAGGAAGGGACTGCTTCATCCGCCAAGATTGAGGGGTATAATATTTATGGAAAAACTGGAACTGCACAAAAATCTATCGGAGGTGTTTATGTAAAAGGAAAGTATGTATCCTCTTTTGTTGGATTTCTAAAAAGTAGTAAAAAGAATATTGCCATTTCTGTTAATGTAGATGAACCAGTGGGTTTATATTATGGAGGAACTGTTGCTGCACCTATATTTAGAAATATAATGGTAAGAATAATTAATTATTACAATATTCCACCTGAAGAAAATTTAAAAATGGCATACAAAAATGCGACTAAAGGAACTAATTAAAGATATAAAAAAGAAGAAAGTTTTTAATTTAAATAATTTTGAGGTTGAAGGAATAGCATATGATTCAAGAAAAATTAAAGAAAATTATATTTTTGTTGCTTTAAAAGGATCAAAGCAAGATGGACATAATTTTATAAATGAAGCAATTGAAAGAGGTGCTAAATGTATTATTGTAAATAAAAGACCATCAATTATCCCAACAGATATTACTGAAATTGTTGTTGAAGATACAAAAAGAGCATTGAGTGAAATAGCAAATACTTACTATAATTTCCCTTCAAAAAAACTTAATGTAGTAGGCATAACTGGAACAAATGGAAAGACAACAACAAGTTTTATTATAAAAAAAATTTTAGACGAACAAGGATTTAATGTAGGTTTAATAGGAACTATTTGGTATGAAATTGGAGAAAGAAAAATTGTTTCAACAAATACAACTCCTGAATCTCTTGATTTAATTGAAATGTTTTCTGAAATGGTTAAAACAAATTGTAAGTGGGCAGTTATGGAGGTCTCTTCCCATGGAATTGACCAGAAAAGAATTGAAGGGATTGATTTTGATGTCGGAATTTTTACAAATATCGCACCTCACGAACATCTTGATTATCATAAAACATTTAGAAATTATCTTAATACAAAACTTCTATTCTTTACAAAATATCTAAAAGAAAGTTCTAAAAAGGAAAAGTATGCAATAATTAATTTAGATTCTCCTTATTCTAAAATTTTTATAAAGGGTTGTGAAAAAGTTGGAATAAAATGGATTTCCACAGGAAGAAATAAAAATGCTAATATAAAACTTATTAGTTATAACATAGAAAAAGAGGGTAATTTCTTAGAAGTTGAAATAGAAAAGGAAAGATTGAATTTTAAAAGTAAAATCAGCGGACTAGGTAATATTTATAACCTTTTAAATGGTATTGCTTTTTCATATATATATAAAGTACCTTACGAAACTATTCAAAAGGCATTTTTAAAGATTGAAAATGTCCCAGGAAGATTTGAATTCATCAATGAAGGACAAGATTTTTCAGTTATAGTTGATTATGCTCATACTCATCATGCTTTACATAATTTATTACTTTCTGTGAAAAATTTAAAACCAAGAAAAATAATAGTGATTTTTGGATGTGGCGGAGATAGAGATAAAAGTAAAAGACCATTAATGGGAAAAATTGCAACAAAAATGGCAGATTTTGTTATAATTACGTCTGATAACCCAAGAACAGAAGACCCAATGAAAATAATAAAAGATATTGAAAATGGAATTCCATTTTATTTAAGGAAGAAATATAAAATAATACCTGATAGAAAAAAAGCAATTTTTGAAGGAATTTCAATGGCAAAAACAAATGATTGTGTTGTAATTGCAGGGAAAGGACATGAAGCATTTCAGATTTTAAAAGATGTAACAATTCCTTTTGATGATAGAGAAGAAGCAAGAAAAGCAATAAAAGAGATAATAAATAAAAAAATAATAGAAGAAAAATTATTTTAAAAATGGAGAAAATAAAATTAAGTGAAATTATTTCGTGGTGTAATGGAGAAGTTAATAAAGAATTTAAAGATTTTTTTATAGATGGGATTTCAACAGATACGAGAAAAATTAGAAAGGGAGAAATATTTATCGCTTTAAAAGGTGAAAAACATGATGGCCATAATTTTGTAAAAGAAGCATTTAAAAAAGGTGCTTCTGCCTCAATTATTTCTAATAATTTAGAAGATGAAGATAAGTATTTATTAATAAAGGTTAAAGATACTTTACTTGCACTTGGTGATATTGCTAAAAATTATAGAAAAAAACTAAATATGCATATAATAGGAATAACAGGAAGTGATGGAAAAACTACTACAAAAGAAATTATAAAAGAAATTCTATCAAAAAGATATAAAACTATAGGAACAATTGGGAATTTTAATAATCAGATAGGGCTTCCACTTTCAATTCTTCAATCTGATAGAAAAAGTGAATTTGGAGTTTTTGAGATGGGTATGAATAAAAAAGGCGAAATTGATTATTTAAGTAAAATATGTATGCCGAATTCCTGTGTAATAACCAATATTGGGGTAGCCCATATAGGTTTTTTTAATAATAGAAGAGAAATAGCAGAAGCAAAATCTGAAGTTTTTAAGAATATGGTTGGCGATAAAAATGTATTTCTCAATAAAGACAGCCCTTTCTTTAATTATCTTAAAAAAAATGCTGAAACAAAAAATCTAATTACTGTTGGAGTTGAGAAAAAAGCAGATTTAGTTGGCAAAATAATTGAAGAAGGATATAATTTTTTCATTTTTGATTGTGAAGGTGAAAGATATAAAATGAACTTTTGGAATTCTTCTTTCATTTATTCTGGACTTTTCGGTATTGCTTTTGGGAAAAAATTTGGTATAACTAAAGAATATATTAAAGATGTTTTAAATGAAATAAGACCTATTATTGGAAGAGGAGAATTTACAGAAAATGAGATTTTTATAATAGATGAGAGTTACAATTCAAACCCAAACTCATTAAAAAATTCATTACTATCTTTTGAAAAAAAAGGATTTAAAAGAAAGATAGCTATTTTAGGAGATATGGCAGAATTAGGGAGATTTACTGGATTTTATCATTGGTATATTGGTAGTTTACTTAAAAATTTAAAAATAGACATTGTATATACTTATGGTGAGAAAAGTAAAATAATTTCGGATGTCTCTGAGAAAGGAAAACATTTTTATGAATTTGAAAATTTAAAGAAAGAACTTAAAATGAGAATAAAAAAAGAGGATGCAATTTTAGTAAAAGGTTCAAGAATTTTAAGAATGGAAGAAATAGTTAATTATCTTAAACAGATTTCATAATAAAAGGAGATTTAAATGTTATATAAACTTTTATATTCATTAACTTCAATATGGTCTGGATTTAATATATTCAAATATGTTACAGTTAGGGCGACATTGGCAACCTTTACATCTTTAATTCTTTCTCTATTTTTGGGAAGGAAAATTATAAATAAGTTAAAAAATTTCTGCCATCCAAATATGTTTAATAATGAAGATAAAGCAAATATCCCAACAATGGGAGGAATTTTAATAATTGGGACTCTATTACTTTCTACAATATTATGGGCTGAAGTTAAAAATTTATACATAATCTTACTTATCTTTCTTACAATTTCTCTTACCATAATTGGATTTGTAGATGATTATAAAAAATTAAAAACAAAATCACATAAAGGAGTAAGACCGTTGATTAAAGTTATAGGTCAGATTGGAGTTGGATTTATTATAGGAGTTATACTTGTATATAACGAAAGTTTAAACTTCAATACTTCATTATACATCCCTTTTTTCAAAAATATAGTTCTACCGCTTGGAGATTTTTTTATTCTTTTTTTGATTTTCATAATAGTTGCAACATCTAATGCTGTTAATTTAACTGATGGTATGGATGGTCTTGCTATTGGATTAATTTTAACAGTAGGGCTTGCTTATGCTATCATTTCTTATGTTGTAAGTAATATTAAATTTGCTACCTATTTAAATGTACCTTTTGTAAAAGGAGCAGAAGAAGTAACTGTTTTTTCTGGTGCCCTTATAGGTTCCTGTTTTGGATTTTTATGGTTTAATTGTTATCCTGCTGAAATTTTTATGGGAGATACTGGTTCTTTACCTCTTGGTGGAATAGTCGGCCTTCTTTCTGTAATTGTAAAACAAGAACTTTCTTTAATATTTGTAGGTGGTATATTTTTAGTTGAAGCATTAAGTGTAATTATCCAAGTCATTTCGTTTAAAAGTAAAGGAAAAAGAGTTTTTCTTATGACACCAATACATCATCATTTTCAACTTAAAGGAGTTTCTGAACCAAAAGTAGTTATAAGATTTTGGATAGTAGGAATAATACTCGCTTTATTTACAATTATAACCTTAAAAATAAGATGAACAAAATTAATATAAAGAAAATAGGAATTATTGGGTTGGGAATAAGCGGTTTTGATACAGGAAATTTTTTACTTGAAAGGGGTTATCAGGTTTATATAACTGAGAAAAATGATAATGAAGAAATAAGAGAAAAAGCAAATATTTTAAAAGATAAAGGTGCAAAAGTTGAAGTTGGAAAACATTCTACTGAATTTTTGAAAGATGTAGAACTTATAGTAATAAGTCCTGGGATTGATGAAAAAATTGAAATAGTGAATTTTTTGAAAAATAGAAAAATTCCTATTATAAGTGAAATAGAACTTGCATATAGATTTTCAAAAAGTAAAAAAATAATTGCAATAACTGGAACAAATGGGAAAACCACAACTACCACACTTATAGGGCATATTTTTAAGAAAGCAAATCTCCCTTCAGTTGTTTGTGGAAATATTGGAAATACATTTATTGGAGAGATAGAAAATATAAATGAAGAAACATGGATTATTCTTGAAGTAAGTAGTTTCCAATTAGAGAAAATAGAGAGTTTTAAACCTTATATTAGTTGTCTTTTAAATATTGACTATGATCATTTTGATAGATATGCGAACATGTTAGAATACTTAAATGCAAAAAAAAGAATTTTTGAAAATCAAGACATAAATGATATTTGCGTTCTAAATTTTGATGATTATTATTTGAAAAAAATAATAAAGGAAATAAAAGGTAAAAAATTATTTTTCAGTTTTTCAAAGATTTATCCAGGTGCCTATTATGAAAATGGACACATATATTTAAACTTATTCAAAAGATTAAAATTACTTGATATAAAAAATATAAAAATTCAAGGAAGAGGGAATATTTCAAATATAATGGCATCTTCTTTAATATCTTATGTATGTAAGATAGATACAGAAATTATTAAAAAAGCAGTTGAAAGTTTTGAAGGATTACCCCATAGAATGGAGAAAGTTGCAGTAATTGAAGGTATTACTTTTATTAACGATTCAAAATCAACAAATCCACATTCTGTAAAAAATTCTATTTTAAGTTTAAAAGGGGAAAACAATATAGTTCTTATATTGGGAGGTAAAGATAAAGGATTTCCATATTCTCAATTGAAAAAATACATTAAAAATAGAGTCAAATTTATAATACTTCTTGGAGAAGCAAAAGAAAGAATAAGAAAAGAACTATATCCTTTGGATGTACCAATGGAGTATGTTAATGATTTAAAAGAAGCAGTTTCTTTATCAAAAAAGATTAGTAAAAAGGGAGATTTTGTTCTTTTTTCACCAGGATGCTCTTCATTTGATATGTTTAAAAATTATAAGGAGAGAGGTGATGTTTTCAAAAAAGAAGTACTTTCTCTATTATAACATTTTCTTTGCAACTATTTTACTTATTATTATTGGAACTGTTTTTGTTTTAAGTTCAAGTTTTTCTTATGGTATTGCACAGAATAATCCTACTTTGTATTTAAAGAAACATATAATTTACTTAACATTAGGTTTTATACTTGTTTGGGTGTTTAAAAAGGTTCCTTTAGAAAAAATTGAAACCTTTATATATCCTCTATTTATTTTTTCCTTATTTTTATTACCTTTACCTACTCTGTTAAAAGGAGAGAGATGGATACAATTAGGGCCTTTTTCATTTCAACCATCTGAAATTGTTAAACTTACTTTTATTTTTTTCCTTGCAAAATATTTTAAAGATAGATATAAAAATGTTAATGAGTTTAAGGTCTTAATATTGCCTGTCTTTTTATATCTTCTAATAATTGGTCTATTAGAACTTCAAAAAGATTATGGGAGTTTTGTTTTAATTACTTGTATATTTCTTAGTATTTTAATCCTCTGTGGTTTAAATAGAAAAACACTTTTAATTTTTTCTGCTTTCATAATAGGCATTGGGATTTTATTTATATTACCCTCTCATTATAGGAGAAACAGAATAAAAGCATTTATAAATCCGTTTTCCGACCC
The DNA here is from genome assembly GCA_026416755.1 of bacterium. GTDB lineage: Bacteria > Ratteibacteria > UBA8468 > B48-G9 > JAFGKM01 > JAMWDI01. The sequence continues at coordinate 6,290 of JAOAEP010000050.1, forward strand.
TAATGGTATAGGATATCATATTATTCAATCAAGAATTGCAATAAGTTCAGGTGGGCTTTTTGGGAAAGGATTAGGGGCAGGTACTGGAAAATTAAGATATATCCCAGAATCACACAAAGATTATGTATATGCAGTCGTTGCAGAAGAACTTGGTTTTATAAGAACAGTTGGAATTCTTATTCTTTTTGGTATAATTGTATTTTCCGGATTTGAAGTTTCTAAATTAAATGAAAATATTTTTGAAAAAATTCTAACCTATGGAATAAGTTTTATGTTTGGGAGTCAATTTTTACTTCATTCTGGAGTATCTTTAACTATATTGCCTCCAAAAGGAACAACTTTACCATTTTTTAGTGTTGGAGGTTCTTCTTTAATTGTCAATATGCTTTCACTTGGAATTTTGTTAAAAATTGCTGAAAATATTGCTAACCAGGGAAGTTTAAAAGATATAGAAGATACAATTATAAAAATATAATGAAACTAAAAGGTATTGTTTTTGATGGAGACGGAGTTTTATTTGATACAGAAAAATTACATGTTTTAGCATGGAAGAAAGTTTTTAAACATTACAATATTAATTTAAGTAAAGATGATTTTGAAGAAGGAATTGGAGTAGACGACAAGATATTTTTAAAAAAATTAAAAGA
>JAOAEP010000064.1 GCA_026416755.1 bacterium
CTCTTTCTTACCATTTCTTAAAATTCTACCATAACCCTTTGGTTCTTCAAAAATCGCTGTTAAAAAAGTACACCAATTCCCATTTTCTTTGTGAATTTCTAAAAGTTTTCTTATGGTTTTTTCTGTTATAAAAGGTGTATCGCCATTTAAAACAACTATATCCCCTTCATAATTCTTCAAAATTTCTTCTGTCTGTAATACTGCATTCCCTGTCCCTTTGAGTTCTTTCTGTTCTACATATTCTACTTTTTCTCCTTTAAGTTGCTCAAATACTTCTTCTTTTTTAAATCCAACAACAATGATAATTTTTTCTGGCTCAATTTTTTTTATTGTATCCAAAAGATATTTAAGCATTGGTTTACCAAGAATCTTTGTAACCGTCTTTTGGTTTTCTCCACCCATTCGTTTACCCATACCTGCAGCAAGAATAATAACACAAAATTTTTCTCTTCCCATTTTTTTCTTGCCTGCCCGGCAAGGACTCGAACCTTGATCCTCGGCTCCAAAGGCCGGTGTGTTACCATTACACTACCGGGCAATTTCTTATAGGAATAGAAAATTTAGTTTTTATGATTTATTGTTCAGGATAATTTTTACTTACACCCTTTTTTACTTTTTCATATTCTTCAAGAACTTTCTTCTGAATATATTCTCTGAAATCTGTCTTTATCGGATGCGCAAGGTCTCTATGTTGTTGAGAAGGAGAAAGTCGCTGTTGATTAACAGGATTTAAAGATGTCCCACAAGAACCACAAAATTTGTGGCTTATAGGATTTTTAAATCCACATCTTGAACAGGGTCTCTGCATTTTTTTACTTGGCATAGCAACAAATAATCCTCTTTTACCCTCTATAATCCTTATGTCTCTTACTACAAAAGAATTATCAAATGTAACTGAAGCATATGCTCTTAACCTACTATTCGGTCTTTCTACAAGTGAAATTCTGGTTTCAGTAATTTCCATCTTTACCTCCTTTTACAAACTATATACTTTCTACTTCTACTTTTCTCCAATTTCCCAATTTCAATCTCTTTTTTATTTCTCCAACTTCCTCCTTCTCTTTAAAAATTGAAAAAAGCACACCTCCACTACCACTTAAAAAAAATTTTTTACCTATCTTTCTCTCTACTTCATCTTTCACCTCCTTTATCTCATTTTTTATTTTATAACAGGCATCTTCTAATCTATTGAACATCATTTCTTCTATTTTTGATATATTTCCATTTTTTATCTCATCTATAAGAATTCTAACTCTTTCCGATGCATATGTCAAATCTCCAAATTCCCCTATTTCATCAAATTTATCATATACATCTTTTGTTTTTACTGAAAATTTAGGAACTAAAAGTAAATAATAAAATTTAAAATCATCACAAATACTTACTTCCTCCCCAAATTTCTTAATTATACATCTTTTACCGTATAGAAATAAGGGGACATCTGAACCAATTTTTTTAGCAATTTCAATCAAATCATTCATTTTCAATCCAAGATTAAAAATTTTATTAATAAAAAGTAAAGTAATACCTGCATCAGAACTACCACCACCAAGGCCTGTTCCTGGAGGAATTTTCTTTTCAATTATTATTTCTACTTCAAAATTAAAATTTTTCTTTAAAACAGAAATAAGTTTACTTACTGTATTTTCCTCTGGAATTTCCCATTTTGAGATAAATTTTATATTGGTCTTTTTTGATTTTTTAACGTAAATATAATCATATAATGAAATTATGTCTACAAGTGATATAATTGGATGAAGTGAATTTTCTTTTTTCCCAACTTCAAGAAAAAGATTAATTTTCGCTGGTGCTTTTATTTTCCACATTATTATTGCTCTTTCTCTTGGCGACTTTTACCATTGAGGGTCTTATCACTCTGTCATTATAAATATATCCTTTTTTTTCCTCTTCAATTACTACTCCATCTTCAAATTCGTCTGTTTCTATAATACCTGTTGCTTCATGTAAATTGGGATTGAATTTCTCTCCTTTTGCTACTATTTTTTTGACTCCAAAATTTTCAAGAAATTTTTCAAATTCTTTTTTTAGAAGTTTAAGTCCTTCCTTAATAATATCAACAGAAGTTGTTTTGTCAATTTGATTTAAAACATTTTCAAATATTTCATCAAAAGGAATTAGTTGGAGAATAAGATTTTCATTTCCATATTTAAGAATATCTTTTTTTTCTTTCTCAACTCTTTTTCTATAGTTATCCAATTCTGCAAGTATTCTTAAATATTTATCTTTAAGTTCTTCAATTATCTCATCTTTTTGTTTTTTTTCTTTTTCCAATTCTTTGAATTTTCGGGCTATTTCCCTTAAATTCTTAAGGTCTTCTTCTTTTACAAAAAATATTCTTTTGTTCATTTTATAAATCCCATTCTCCATGGTGGCCAATAAATAAAAAGTGCTTTACCAATTAAATTTTTTTTAGGAACAAAACCCCATTCTCTACTGTCAGAACTATTAATGCTATTATCTCCAAGAACATAGTATGAATTTTCCGGAACCTCTACTTCTTCACCAACACCATATATACCTATACTATAATAATATCTACAGTTTATTTTCGGGTCTTTAATTTCTTTCCCATTTATATATATTTTACCTTCCTTTATTATAACTTTTTCACCTGGTAACCCAATCAATCTTTTAACAAAATCCCTTTTTGGGTCATGTGGTGGTCTAAAAATAATTACTTCTCCCCTTTTTGGACTCCTTATTTTATATATTATATTATTTGAGAGTAATCTATCGCCGACCTTTAATGTTGGAACCATAGAAGTGGTGGGTATTTTAAAGTTACCTACAAAAAATGTTCTTATAAATAAAACTATTATAATTGTCCAAAACAACGACTTAAACCAGTTAAATGCTTCTATCTTTAAATTTCTTTTTTTTTCCATTTTAAAAAATAAATTTTAGCATTTTATTCTCTTTTTATCAAACTCTTCTAAGTATATAGATGCGTATGCTCTAACCATTGTTTCAAAAGAATAATATTTTTTTATTTTTTCTCTTGCTTTATTTCCAATTTCTTCTCTCAAATTTTTATCTTTTATTAACTTTATAATTTTTTCTGCAATCTGTTCCGAATTTCCTTTTTCAACAATAAATCCATCCTTACCATTTTCTATAATATAAGGTACATCTCCAACATTAGTGGCTATACTTGGAACTCCATATCCCATACTTTCAAGTAAACTAACTGGACATCCCTCCCATAATGAAGAAAGTACAAATATATCAAAAATTTTCAAATATTCATAAACATTTTCTACATATCCGGTTAAAATAAAATATTCTTCAAGATTTTCTTTTTTTATTTTTTTTAAAATTGCTTCTCTCATTTCTCCTTCTCCTATAATATAAAATTTAACATTTTTAAACTTTTCTATAACTAATTTAGCACTTTCAATATAATAAAAATATCCTTTGGCCTTTCTTAAATTACCAATTGCTCCTATTGCTATATAATCTTTATCAATTTTTTCTTTTTTTTCCGGTAATTCTATACCATTTGGAATTACCTTGATTTTTTTTCTTGGAATTTTCCCTTTCTTTACCAAGACCTCTCTTGCAGTATATGAATTTGAAATTATAATGTCAACAAAATTTTTTGTTATTCTATCAAAAAGCCAGTGATACCATTTCCTCCATGGGTCTGTACTCCTTTGAGATGAAATTACCCCCTTTATTTTTAAAATTTTCCCATAGATTCTTCCAACTATATTTGCAACAAAAAGAAATGAATGAAGAATATCTACTTTCTCTTTTTTTATATAAAACATAAGAGATATAAAAGAAAATGGATTTTTCTTAAAGTTAGTAACATATATTTTGAATTTTTCATCTTTTATTTTATTTGTAAATTTACCTTGGCCCTTTATGCAAAAAAAAACAATATCAAAAATATTTTTGTCTAGATTTTTAGAAAGGGTAAGAATCATTTTTTCAGTGCCACCAATTTCTGAACTACCTATTAAAAAACCAATTTTAATTTTATTTCCCATATATAGGTTCTGGTAAGGTACTTTTGATTCCCCTTTTTATTTTCTCATATGCAAGAATTCCATTTATTGATGCTCTTGGATACCATAAAAAATTAATTGTTGGTATTTTTTCTATACTAATAAATTGAGACAAATTTAAAATTCCAGGACCTATTATTATACTTTTCTCTTTTTCAATAGTTGATATAAGTTTTTTTAATGTAATTTTTTTTATTTTAAAAGATTTTTTATAGTTAAACCTACCTTTAAAATTAGAATAGTAAAAAATATCCTTGAAAGCATAAACTATACCAATAAATTTTTCTTTGATATCTTTAACTGAATAAAAAAGCGAATCAAATACATTAACAACATATATCTTATCTTTATTTCCTAAGACAAGCCCTTTTGCAAAACTTATACCAATTCTTATACCTGTCCAAGAACCAGGCCCAGAAGAAACAACAATATAATCAAATTCCTCATAAATAAAATCAAGTTTTTCAACAAGTTCACCTGCAAGGTCTTTTGTCTCAAAAAACAATTCTTTCTTTAATATATTATTTTCAAGGATTGCTAAACTTCCATAATTCATAGTGGTTTCCATGGAGAGGATTTTCATTTTTAATCTGATTTCTTACATTCTTCAACAAATGCTTCTATATTTTCAATAGGAACTTCTGGCTCAAGGACATGCGTAGGTGACAAAATTAAAGCACCATCATATCCAATTTTCTCTTTTCTTTCTTTAACTACTTTTTTAATTTCATCTGGTGTCCCAAATGGCATAGTTGATTGTGTTCCTATTGTTCCATCAATAACAATATATTTACCATATTCTTTCTTTATTTTATAAATATCTAGACATTCAGGTTGAAGTGGATTTAATATTGTAACACCTATATCAATTAATTCCCCTATTATACTTTCTATATTCCCATCACTGTGATACCATATTTGAATATCTGGTTTTATACTTTTTGCTTTTTCATATACTTTTTGCCATTTAGATTTAATAAATTTTCTCCACATATCTAAAGAAAACATAAGATTTTTTTGATTTGCCACATCATCTCCTGTTATAATCATATCAACTCCTGCTTCTGCTGCTAAGGTGGCAATTTTTATATTTCTTTCCATAAATCTATCAAGTATATATTCACACCAACTAGGATTTTCTATAAGGTCCATTAAAAATTCCTCATATCCTCTTACTTGCCAAGATTCCTCATACATATGTCCTACCCAACACACTACAACTTTCCCTTCTTCATGAGCAATTTTCACTTTTTCTTTCATATTAGCAGGATAAAAATTTTCTGGTTCAGGAAAAGGAAAATCTTCTATATCCTTCAAAGTTTTAGCATTTCTTAAAGGACTTATATAACCAGTAAAATGATAGTAATTTGCAGGAATTTCAAGAACTCCAAGAGAATTTATGAAGGAACCCTCTACTTTTTCTATGTCTTGATAATATTTTGAAAAATCCACTTCTTTTCTTATATATTCGGGTTGAACACTAACAGGAGAAAAAAAACCAAAAAATTCATCTATTTCTTCATTTCTTATATTATATTTTTCGCATATTCTTCTCTGTAAATCTGGAGTAAAACTGGCTTTATAAAGGAATTTATTGTGTGGCTGATGATTAATTGTCATTTTAAATATTTCAAGTTGGCTCATTTTTTCTCCTAAGTCCTTATTTATTATATATTAGCCTCCAAATGAGTCAAATTTTCTTATTTATAAATTAACCACAAAAGTAAAGTTGCTCCACTAACTGATACTATACTGAAAGGAAATCCAATTTTAATAAAATCAAAAAATCTAACTTTATAACCATTTTTTTTAAGAATCCCTACAGTAATAACATTACAACTTGCCCCAATTGGAGTGATGTTACCTCCAACACACGTTCCTATTAGAAGACCGAAAAGAAATATATATGGATTTGTTCCCATTTTTTCGCACAAAATTTTTATTCCTGAAATCATAGCCATTGTATAAGGAATATTGTCAACAAATGCAGAAATAAATACACTTATCCAGACAATCATTAAATAAATCATAAATTCACTTTTACCTGTTTTTAATAGGAAATTTGCAATATCCTCAATAAATCCCACTTTCTTTAAAGCCCCTACAAGTATAAAAATCCCAATTAGTAAAAAGAAACTTTCCCAATCAATCTCTTTTATATTTATTTTTTCTGCCTTTTTAATTAACAGCCATAAAATTCCAACAAAACCAGAAAAAAGACAGATAACTGCAGGAAAATATGAGAAACTCTCATGATAAAAAGAACTGATAGCAAGAGAAATTATTGTTAAAATCAATAAAATCGTTGGGAAATATGAGTTTATTTTGTATTTTTTATCAAAATCCTGATGAATCTCTTTCTCTTTTTTAAAGAATAAATAAAGAATAAATAAACTTAAAATTGCTCCAAATTCCACAAAAAAGAAAATACCTGGTTTACCATTTAAAGTTCCCAATTTATAGCCTGCCATATAAAAAAAATCATTAAAATTTAAATTTGTTTCCATTGCTAAAATTATACTAGGACTATCTCCAACCATTGTTGCACATCCTTGTAAATTAGAACTTGCTGCCATACCAACAAAAAGAGGAACTGGATTTATTTTATATTTTTTTGTAAATTCAAGAGCAACTGGAGCCATAATTAAAATTGTTGCAACATTTTCAACAAAAGCAGAAATTAATCCGGTAATAGCACAAATCAATAAAAAAACTATACCTGTTGGATATTTCTTCTCAACTATTCTATCAACCAGATGGGAAGGTATTCCAGAATAAGCAAATAGATAAGATAAAATACTTGTGCCTATGAACACCCCAAGAACATTATAATTGATAAATCTGAAAATTTCATGGGGATTAACTATATTTAAAAAAATAATCAAACAATCCGCTCCTATAACAAAAAAAATTCCTTTTTCTCTTTTTACAACAACTCCAATATAAG
>JAOAEP010000104.1 GCA_026416755.1 bacterium
ATAGGATTTCCATTTGAATCAACATCTTTTGTATTTGAATGATATTCTTCTGGTCTCTTCCACTCTACCCTACCATCTCCAAAAAGAATATTACTACCATTTGAATGAACTCTACAAACAGCCCAATAAGAACCACTACCACCAGAAATCCATCCAGCAGTAAAAGATGCAATAGGTGGTCCTGAAATACAACCACCTTTCCCGTCAGAAATTCTTCCCCATTCAACAATTAAGATTTTTTTACTTAAGTTTCTTATTTGACCTGATTTTCTTCCTGCAAATCCAGGATAAAAATTACCATCTCTTGAAACATTCGCTGGACAACCACAGTTATATCCTTGACCATAATACCAGTCAGAATAAGGAATTGTTTTTCCATGTCTACTTGGACAATATCCTATTTTATTTCTAACACTCGGATTTACATAATAAAACCATAAAATTGTTTTCCAATTTCTTTGAGGAGGGTAAAAATCATCATTGTCATTCTTATACATTTCAAAAGCAATACCCAGTTGCCTTAAATTATTTGCACAAGTAATTTGTCTTGCCCTTTCTCTTGCTTTTGAAAGAGCAGGTAAAAGCATTCCAGCAAGAATAACAATTATAGCCACAACAACAAGTAATTCTATTAACGTAAACCCTTCTTTTTTCATATTGCCTCCTTTGTGTTATTTTTTTAAAATTCGTGCTACTTTATTTTAGATTAAAAATTTTTGTTTGTCAAGTTGACGGAATTTTTCAAAAATAAAATGAACTCAATTTTAAAAATAAAAATTATCAAAAAAATGATAAATGAAAATTACTATAAAAAAACTATTAACAAAATTTTTGACAATTTTCTTGACAAATTGTAAAACATATTGTAAAATTTTTTGCATGGGAATAAATGATCTTTTTTTAAGTTTCGAAAAAAGAAGAGAAATTGAAAAAGAAAAAAAGATTAAAATTGCCCAAAAGGCAATAGATTTTATTGATGTTGGAGAGGAAATATTTCTTGGTGCTGGAACTACTGTATCTTATGTTGGAGAATTAATTGCTAAATCATCTTCTCATTTTATGTTAAAAATATGGACAAACAATATTTTTATCTTAAACCTCTATCTTAAAGAGTATGATACCTTTTTTTCACAGAATTTTGTTGGAATTGTAAGTGGTGAAATATCAAGAAAGAATTTAAGCATAGTTAATATTTATTTACCTTTTTCAAAAATTGATAAAGTTATTATTGGAACTCCAGGTTTCTCTTTAAAAGGATTGACTTCTGATGATGTATATACAGTTCAACAAGTTGAGCATCTTATAAAAAAAGCTGAGAAAATAATAATTTTAGCAGATGATACAAAAATAGGAAGAGAATGCATATATCAAACAAGGAGTATGAGAATGATTAAAATGGATATAAAAAATAAAAAAGAATACATATTGATAACAAACAATTCAACTGATAAAACTTTTTTATTAACAATTAAGAAATTTAAGGAAATTGGGATAAAGGTTATCTTAGTTTAAAAAGGAGGTTAAAATGATTAGGTGTGATTTATGTAAAAAGGAAAAAAAGGAAGAAGAAATTTATGCTTATTATCCAGAAGATGGAAGTTATATTTGTAAAGAATGTTTTGAAAAGAACAAAAAGGGGAGTAGTGAATAATGTGTGGGATTTTTGGTTTTAAAGGGAAAGGAGAGGTAAGGGAGATAATTAAGGAAGGTTTGAAATCTCTTGAATATAGAGGGTATGACTCCTGTGGATTCTTTTTTAATAGTAGAATAGATAGTTTTTTTAGTAAGAAGGTCGGGAAGAATAAGATAGAACAATTAATTGAGAGTTTACCTTTTTCTGTAAAAGAGGAAGTTATTGTTATTTCTAATACAAGATGGGCTACTCATGGAGAGACATAATGAAGAAAATACACATACTCATTTTGACTGTAAAAAAGAAATAGCGGTTGTCCATAATGGAATTATAGAAAATTATCAATTTTTAAAAGAAGAGTTAATTAAGAAAGGACATACTTTTATTTCTCAGACAGATACAGAAATTATTCCCCATTTAGTTGAAGAAAAATTGAAAAAAGAGAAAAATATAATTTTAGCAATTTTTTCTGTTTTAAAGCAATTGGAAGGGTCATTTGCTTTATTATTAACCCAAAAAAATAATGATTTTATTATTGGGGCAAGAAAAAATTCGCCACTTTTGGTTGGATTTGATGGTAAAAATTTTTATTTTTCATCGGACCCAATAGCGATTGCAAAATATACAAAAAAAATGATTTTTCTTGATGAAAATGAACTTTTTATAATTGATTCAAAAATAAAATTTTATAATTTTGAAAAAGAGATAGAAATAAATAAAAAATTTCAAAAACTATCGATAGATTATATAAATGTTTCAAAAGAAAGATATGACACTTATATGCTTAAAGAAATTTATGAGCAACCAAAAGCAATTTAAGGAACCTTAAATTATTTTTTTGGAAACGACATTTAAGAAATTAATTAAAGAAAAAATTCCTGAAAGAATTATAATAACTGGTTGTGGAACAAGTTGGCATGCAGGTCTTATAGGGAAATATATAATTGAAGATATTTTAAAAATCCCTGTTGAAGTTGAATATGCTTCTGAATTAAGATATAGAAAACCTGTATTGAATAAAAAAACTATTCTTATTGCGATATCACAATCTGGAGAAACAGCAGATACTATTGGAGTTATAAGGGAATTAAAAGGAAAATGCAAAATATATTCCATCTGTAATGTTGAAAAAAGTACAATAGCAAGAGAAAGTGATTTTGTTTTATTTACACAGGCAGGACCAGAAATTGGTGTTGCATCTACAAAAAGTTTTACATCTCAAATTTTAATTTTATATCTTTTTTCATTATCTTTTTTATTTAAAAAAGGAGAGTTAAAAAAAGAAATATTTTATAAAAGATGTTATGAAGTTTTAAAAGTAAAGGAAAAAATGGAGTCATTTTTTCAAAAAAATAACATTGAAGAAATTGCAGATATTCTAATTAATAAAACAAATGCTTTATATTTAGGTAAGGGAATAAATTTCCCTGTTGCTCTTGAAGGTGCTTTAAAATTGAAAGAAGTTAGTTATATCCATGCAGAAGGGTATCCCTCAGCAGAAATGAAACATGGGCCTATTGCTTTAATAGATGAGAATATGCCTGTAATTTTTATATGTATGGAAGATAGGCATTTAAAAAAAGTTATTTCAAATATGGAAGAAGTAAAAACAAGAAAGGGTTATATAATTTCTATTTGTGATTTTATTTCAGACGAGATAAAAAGATTATCAAATAAAATTTTATCAGTTCCCCATATAGAAAATGAATATTTAAAACCACTTTTAAGTTCACTACCCCTTCAATTACTTGCATATTATGTTGCTAAGAAAAAGGGACTGGATGTTGATAAACCGAGAAATCTTGCAAAATCAGTAACAGTAGAATAATTTTAACTCTTTGCTAATGTAATTATAATAACTTTTTTTGAACCACTTTTTAAAAGAAGTTTTTTACACTCTTGGGTTGTGGCTCCTGTTGTATATACATCATCTA
>JAOAEP010000111.1 GCA_026416755.1 bacterium
AAAGGAAGATGTGCAGTTTTAGAAAAAAAGTTTGGTTCACCAACAGTGATAAATGATGGAGTTACTATTGCGAAAGAAATTGAACTTGAAGATCCCTATTTAAATCTTGGAGCCCAACTCTTAAGAGAAGTTGCTTCAAAAACAAATGATGTTGCTGGAGATGGTACAACGACTGCTTCTTTACTGGCTGTCACAATTGCTAAAGAAGGATTTAAAAATGTTGCTGCTGGAGCGAATCCTGTCCATTTAAGAAGAGGAATTGAAAAAGCAGTAAAGGCAGTTGTTGCAAAACTAAAAATGATGAGTAAACCAGTAAAAGATAAACATGAAATACAGCAAGTAGCAACAATAGCAGCAGCAAATGATTCAGAAATTGGTAAAATTATAGCAGAAGCAATGGATAAAGTAGGGAAAGAAGGAGTTATAACTGTTGAAGAAGCAAAAGGGACAGAAACAGAACTTAAAGTTGTTGAAGGTATGCAGTTTGATAGAGGATATCTCTCCCCTTACTTTATAACAGACCCTGAGAGAATGGAATGTGTGCTTGAAGATTGTTATATTTTAATCCATGACAAAAAAATTTCCTCCGTTAAAGATATCCTTCCATTACTTGAAAAAATTGCTCAGGCAGGTAGACCCTTATTGATAATTGCAGAAGAAGTTGAAGGAGAAGCACTTGCAACACTTGTTGTTAATAAATTAAGAGGGACCTTACAGTGCTGTGCAGTTAAAGCACCTGGATTTGGAGAAAGAAGAAAAGCAATGCTTGAAGATATAGCGATTTTAACAGGTGGACAAGCCATAATGGAAGAACTTGGACTTAAACTTGAAAATGTTGACCTTTCCATGCTTGGAAGAGCAAAAAGAGTTATAGTGGATAAAGAAAATACAACAATTGTAGAAGGGGCTGGTTCAGCAGCAAAAATTCAGGGTAGAATTAATCAAATAAAAAGTGAAATAGAAAAAACAACATCTGATTATGATAGAGAAAAATTACAAGAACGACTTGCAAAACTTGCTGGAGGGGTTGCAGTTGTAAATGTTGGAGCACCTACTGAAACAGATATGAAAGAAAGAAAAGCAAGAGTTGAAGATGCTTTAAGTGCAACAAGAGCAGCAGTTGAAGAAGGAGTTGTTCCAGGTGGAGGAGTTGCTTTAATTAGATGCCAGGAAGAGATAGAGAAGGTTGAATTTAATGATCCAGATGAAAAAACAGGAGCAATAATTGTTAAAAAAGCACTTGAAGCACCATTAAGACAGATTGCAGAAAATTCAGGACTTGATGGTGCAGTTGTGGTTCAGAAAGTAAGAGAAAGTGAGAATATCAATTTTGGATTTAATGCAGAAAAGGATGATTTTGAAGACCTTGTAGAAGCAGGGATTATTGATCCAACAAAGGTTGTAAGAAGCGCGCTTGAAAATGCTGCAAGTATGGCTGCTTTACTTCTTACCACTGAATCATTGATAACGGAAATACCTGAAAAGAAGGAAAAAACACCAACTCCACCTCCTTACCCTGAATATTAATGAATAAAGTTTCCTCCGCCACGTTTTGTGGCGGAGGATTTTTTATTTTAGTATGAAAAGGTATCATATATATGTAAAAGGCAAAGTTCAAGGAGTTGGTTTTAGATGGTATACAGAAAGAATAGGAAATAGAATGGAATTGGGAGGTTGGGTTAGAAATTTACCTGATGGAAGAGTAGAAATTGTTGTAGAAGGGGATGAGAAAAAATTAGATGATTTTATAGAAGAACTTAAAAAAGGATATTTAGGAAGAAATATAAAGGAAATTGTAAAAATTGAAGAAAAATATATTGGAGAATTTGATAAGTTTGAAATAAGGTTTTAAAATGAAAGATTATAAGGATGTTGCAAAAGAAGGGTTAGATGCTGAACTTCCAAAAATAGAATGTTTTGAAAATCAATTTCCTTCCTATACAATTACGATTATAATTCCTGAATATACCTCTCTTTGTCCAAAAACTGGGCAACCTGATTTTGGAACAATTACAATTGAATATGAACCAGATAAACTTGTAATTGAACTTAAATCATTAAAACTTTATATTCAAGCATACAGAAATCTTGGTATCTTTTATGAAAATGCTGTAAATAGAATTTTACAAGATATAGTAAAAGCAGCAAAACCAAAATGGATAAAAGTTAAAGGAGAATTCAATCCAAGAGGTGGTATAAAGTCAATAATTGAAGCCAAATATCCTTAAACCTATTCTTATTGCTCTCATCCATTAAAGTTTCTTTCTTCAGTTAAAATATCTTCAAATTTATAATCTGGGATTGCTCCTCTTTTTGAACATACAAAAGCACCAAGTTTATTTGCATTTTTAAGTATTTCTTCTTGTTTCAATTTTTCAATATATCCTTTTATAAATCCAGCAGAAAAAGCATCTCCTGCACCAACAGTATCAACAACTTCAACACTAATCCCTTTTTCTTTATAAAAATTTCCATTCCATAACATTATTGCTCCATTTTCTCCAAGTGTGGTACAAATAATTTCAATATCAAATTTTTCCATCAAAGTTCTCATTATTCCTTCATAATCTCCTTTAATACCAAACATCTTGCCTATCTCAATAAGTTCTTTGTCATTCAATTTCAAAATATCTGTAATTTTTAAAAGGAACTCAATTATTTTTTTGTTATAAAATGGTTTTCTTAAATTTATATCACAGAATTTTTTTGTTTTATCAAAAACATTAAGAATTTTTAAAAATGTATTTCTACTAATTTTTTCTCTTAAAGCAAGTGATCCAAAGCAAAAAATTTCAATATTTTCTTTTTTTAACTTATTAATTTTTTCAGAAGAAAGAGTTATAAAATCCCATGCAGCAGGATAAACTATTTCAAAAGAGGGATTTCCATTTTTCAACAATACATTTACAATTCCTGTTTTTTTATCCTCAATTATATTTAAAAATTCTTTTGAGATTTTAAATTTATCAAGTGCCTTTAAAATTTTCTCTCCTCTTTTATCCTTCCCAATTGCAGAAATAAAAATAACGTCAACTCCAATAATTTTTAAATGACAAGATAGATTAAATGGTGCTCCCCCTAAATATTCCTTATTTTCAATTATATCAAAAAGAACCTCTCCAAAAACACAAACTTTTCCCATTATTTTACAAGATACTTTGCAAAAATATCTATTTCAATATTAACTGTATCTCCTACTTTTTTATATTTTAAATTTGTATTTTCAATTGTGTAAGGTATAAGGTAGATTAAAATTTCATCATTTCTAAATTCTGCAATTGTCAAAGAAATACCATCAACAGAAATTGATCCTCTTTTAACAGTATATCTTCTATATTCAGAAGGTATTTTTATACTCAATAGATAAAATTCACCTTCTTTCCTCAAACTTACTACTTTTGTCTTAAAATCTATATGTCCTGTTAAAAAATGCCCTCCTATCCTATCTCCAATTTTTAATGCTCTTTCAAGATTTACATACTCACCTACTTTTATTTCTCCAAGATTTGTCTCTTTTTTTGTTTGAGAACTTATTGATACGAAAAAACTTTTATTTTCAATTTTTTCAACAGTTAAACATACTCCATTTACAGAAATACTATCTCCAACCTTCAAATCCTCAAAAACCTTATTTGCTTCAATCACAATTTCAAATCCATTCCCTTTACTTTTCTTTCCTTTAATTTTTCCTATTTCTTCAATTATTCCACCAAACATATATAAATTCCACGCCTCCTTTTCCAGCCAAAAGATGAGCTTCGGAAATCAAAGAATATCAATGAATTCATTTGGCACTTTCCTACTTTTAATCAAAACATCATTCTCAATTTTTTCAACTTCTACTTTTTCCATTTCAATTGCTTCATTAATACCTTTTCTATCTTTTCCTCCAAAAACAGATATTGAATTCTCACCGCCAAGGATTTTATTACCAATAAATACTAAAACTTCATCAAAAAGTTTATTTTCAAAAAATTCTGTTAAAGTATATTTCCCACCTTCTACCATAATTATTCCAATGTTTTTTTCAATTAATAATTTTTCAAGTAGTTTTTCAAGAATAAACTTTCCATTTTCACAAGGAATTTTAATATACTCAAAATTTAGTTTTACTTTATATTTTTCAATTTCTTTCTCTCCAATTTTCTCATCAAATATGAGTAAAACTTTTGACTTTTCATTCTCCCATATTTTACTATCAATAGGTGTCTTTCCATTTGGGTCAAGTATAATTTTATAATATTTCTTCCTCTCAAGAATTTCTTTTTTTGCCTGAAATTCATCTGGAATATAGTCAAGAGAAGGATTATCCACCAAAACAGTATTGACTCCAACTAAAATCCCATCGACTTCAAATCTTTTTCTTTTTAAATACTCTCTTGTTTTTTCGCTTGTTATCCATTTTGAAGAACC
>JAOAEP010000120.1 GCA_026416755.1 bacterium
ATGATTTTTCAGATGGACTTTCTATTTTAAAAGAAGGGAATGATTTTTATATAATAGGAACTGGGAATATGACTCATAGAGCAATTGAGGTAAGTGAAGAACTTGAAAAAAATAAAATAAATGTAGGTGTTATTGATTTATATAGGATAAAACCAATAAATTCAGAACTTTTAATTGAAACAGTTAAAAATACAAAAGGAATTATTACAATAGAAGAACATTTACTCGCAGGCGGTATGGGAAGTGCAGTAATTGAGGTTTTGGTTGATAATGGAATAAATTTACCTGTGAAGAGATTTGGAGTTAAAGATAAGTATCTATATGCATATGGTGGAAGAGAAAATATACAAAAAATTTGTGGTTTAGATAAAGAAAGTGTTGTAAAAGGTATAATTGAATGGATGAAGAAAATTTAATATCAGTTGTTATCTCTTTTAGAAATGAAGAAGAAAATATACCTGAACTTATAAAAAGAATAAAAGAATCAATAGAGAAAACTGGTTATAAATATGAAATAATTTTTGTAAATGATGCCTCTACTGATAACTCACTTGAAATTTTAAAGGAATACGCTGAAAAAGATAAAAGAATAAAAATAATAAATCTATCAAGAAGATTTGGATATAATCAAGGAATAATGGCAGGTTTCTGTTATACAAAAGGAGATGCAGTTATAACTTTAGATGCTGATTTACAGGACCCCCCGGAATTGATACCTGAGTTAATAAAAAAATGGGAAGATGGTGTGGATATTATTCATACTGTGAGAAAAAAAAGAGAAGGAGAAAGTAAAATTAAAAATATTCTTACAAAACTTGCTTATAATATTATAAATTTTGTTTCTGAACTTAAACTTTTACAGAATGCTGGGAATTTTAAACTTATATCAAGAAAAACACTTAATGAAATATTAAAATTAAAAGAAAAAGACCCGTATGTAAGAGGACTTGTTGCATGGACAGGGTTTAAACAGGATTATATTTACTATGTGAGAGAAAAAAGATATAAAGGGAAAACACATTTCCCATTTTTAAGGAGTATGGGACCTTTTATGGAATTTATAAGTGGTGTAACTTCTTTTTCTATTTTGCCTTTACTTTATATTGTTCTTCTTGGAATAATATTAACTTTTCTTGGTATAGTTTTTTTATTACTTTCTATTTTTAATTTTTTACAATTATGGATAGGACTTATTATTTTTTTATCCGGTATCATTGTTTTTTCTATTGGAATTGTTGGAGTTTATATAGGAAGAATATGGAAAGAAGTTTTAGATAGACCAAATTATATAGTTGAAAGTACTATAAATATTGAAGATGAAATATAAATTTTTTAAGATTTTTATTCTTTCCTTTGCTTGTATATCATTTTTATGGATCCCGTATATTTTCCCTTACTTTTCAAATGTTGACGAACCAGGATATTTGGCTTCTGCAATGCAACTTGCAAGAGGGAAACTTTTATATAAAGATGTTTTTGAAGCCAAAGGACCTGGAATGATGTATATATTTAAAATTTTCGTCAAACTTTCCCCAACAAATTTTACTTTATTTATCCATTTATTTATGTTTTTACTTCTTTTTCTTAATTCTTTTTTAATTTATAAAATATTAACCAAAAAAATAAATTATAATTTTGCTCTATTAGGTTTTTTCTTCCCTATTTTTCTTTCCTGTTTTTATCCACTCGATATGATTACAGGCCCTGAATTTTTTGTTTGTCCTATAATTTTAGCCTCCTATGTTCTTTTTATATATTTCCCACATAACATATTTTCAATATTTATCATGGGTCTCTTCTCGGGTCTTATTTTGTTATTTAAACCGTTTGGTATTTTTTACGTTTTTTGTTTTTTTCTATTAATTATTCTTAAAACAAAAAAATTTAAAAATTTTTTATTTTATTTTTCAGGGATATTTATTCCAATTATCTTATTTTTTTATTATCTTGTTTCAAATAATCTTTTGAATGAATTCTATTTATGGACAATTGAATATCCTATTTTTGTTTCAAAAACAATACCTCTGTATAGAAAAATTTATTACTTTTTTCCAATGGTTGGTAGATTAATGTTTTTAAATCCTTTTTATATAATATTTGGACTTCCCTTAATTTTTAATAAAGAAATATTTAAAGAGAACTTCGACACCATAACTTTATTTTTTGTTTCTTTACTTTGGGGTGCTTCTCATGGATTACCTTTCCCTCATCACTATATGGTAGCAATTCCCTTTATTTTTATGTTATCTATAATTGGGTTCTGCAAATTTAATAAAAATTTTTTAAATAATAAAGAGATTAAAAAAATTATTGAATTACTTATAATTTTTTCCTTGCTTCAATCTTTAATTTATTGGAATGGATTTGATTTTTATAAAAAATGGATTGAATTTATAAAAGAAAAGAAATGGACAAAAGAATATGAAGAAAAAAAATATAAAGAAATATTAGATTTTCTTAAAGAAAATGTAAAAAGAGATGATAAAATTATTATATGGGGTTTAAACCCTAAAATTTATGTATTGTCTGATATTTCTCCTGGAACAAAATTTATTTCTTCGGTAGAACCTATAAATGGTATCGTTTATTATGATGTTTCTAAAATAATTCAGTTTAAAAAAGCAGAAAAAATATTTATTAATGAGATCCAAAAAAAAGAAGTGAAATTTTTTATAGATGCGACTTTTAATAGTTTGATTGGTATACCTTATTATACAATTGATAAATATCCAGAAATTAAAAAAGTAATTGATATAGAATATAAATTGTTTCCTTTAACATATTCTGGTTGTAAAATATACAAACAATTGGTTAAAAAAGAATGACTATTTAAGAATAGATATTTTATCATTAAGATAAATTAGATTGTTATAACATTTTAAAAGAAAATTAGAAATTAAGAAAGAATCAATTTTACCTGACATACCAAGAGCAATTATTTTCTGAGGATTTGAGTATGTTTTAAATGCAATTGTAAAAATAATTAAAACAAAAATTGTTTCTATTAAAAAGAATTGACTGAAAATTAGAAATTTCTTTTTATTCAGAGATAATACATATTTTATTCCAAAACAAATAAGTAAACTCGTAATAGGAAGTAATCCTGTATGAGCAACTCCTAATAATTCTTTGACTGGATTGACAATTGTTCCTAAAAAATAACTTAAAAAAAGAAAAAAAATTAAAAAAGAGTTTGAGGAAATTGTTTTTAAATTAAAATTCTTAATGTTTTTAAAAAAGAAAAATAATAAAAGAAATGTCAATGAAAAGGTTAAACTGCCAGGTAAAGTACATACATAAGCAGGATGAAGGTAATTAAAAAATTTGTAAAATGAAGGAGTATTATGAAAAACATCTTTATAAAATTTTAAAGGAAGAGGATAAAGAGTTTTTATAAAATTATGTAAATCTTTTTCAATTCTATAATTTAAAGATAAACTCTTTTGTTGTTGATACGCTGTAGTACTCAAAAATCCATAATAAATTCCATAATTTTTTATTGCCCATGAAAAATATGTAAAAATTATAACAAAAAAAATCAAATAAAAAATGCTTACTTTCTTAATTAAACTTTTATTTAAAATTGCTTTGGAAAATAAATGTAAAAATATAGGAACTATATAACAACCAGCCAAAAAATGGACAATAAAACTTATCCCAAATAAGAAACTTGAGAGAAATAATGAAAGATTATCCGGATTTTTTAGAAATTTAAGATAAAAATATAAACCTAAAATAATATAAAAAGAACAGAATGCTTTACTCCATGTATATGTTATTTGTCTTAAAGTTGCTGGATTTAAAAACATAATAGTTGATACTAACAGAAATAAATATTTATTTTCAATTTTTAAATATTCTTTACAAAATAAATAAATGGATAAGACCAACATAAAATTTAAAAAAGTTGAAATAATCTGATATTTATAAAATTCACCCCCAATGATTGAAAGATAAAAAAAACAAACAATATTAAAAAATGGTGGTCTTGAAGGGATTATGTATCCTTCAAAAACAATATTTTTTGGTAATCTATCCAAAAAAAACACACTTCTTAAATAATGTTCAAACCAATCCCAATAGAATAAACCGCCAAAATAAAGAGGAATAAAAAACTGAGATATTATAAAAATAAAAAACACTACAAAAAATTTTTTTAATAATGTAATTTCTTCAATTTCAGTTTTCTCTAAAAATATAAAGATAAGGGAAGAAACTAAAAATAATAAAAGAAATACCCCATTAAAAATTGTAAAATTTACGTTGAAAATATAACTTAAAAATCCAGAAACATAGAATAAGAAAAAAGAAAAACCAAAATTTAAAACCAATTTTTCTTCTTTTTTTAAAGATAGAAACTTAGTAACTAACCTTCCTGGAAAATATCCGCTAAAAAAGATAAAAAAACTTAAAATAAAAATTTCAAATAAATCTTCCATTGGAATAAATTTTAACAAAAAAGTCCAAGGTTTACAAAAAGTAATAAAAATGATAATATGAAATTAATATGAAAGAAAAAATAAAAATACTTGTTACTGGTGGAGCAGGGTATATTGGTTCAATTTTAGTTCCTATTTTATTGCAAAAAGGATATTATGTTATTGTTATTGATAATTTTATGTATAATCAGACATCTCTTCTTGATTGTTGTTATTTTAAAAATCTTGAAATAATTAGAGGAGATACAAGAGATGAAAACTTACTAAAGGAAATATTAAAAAAAGTGGACGTGATATTCCCTCTTGCTTGTATTACAGGTGCTCCTGCCTGTGATAAAAACCCTTATGAAGCAAAATCAGTAAATCTTGATGCTATAAAGTTAATTTTGAAATTGAGAAGTAAAAATCAGATAATTATATTTCCAACAACAAATAGTGGATATGGAATTGGGCAGGAAGGAATATATTGTACAGAAGAAACACCTTTAAATCCTATTTCTCTTTATGGAAATTTAAAAGTTGAAGCAGAAAAATTAGTCCTTGATTCAGGAAATAGTATAACTTTAAGATTTGCTACTTGTTTTGGAATAAGTCCAAGGATGCGTCTTGATTTACTTGTCAATGATTTTGTTTATAGAGCAGTTGTGGATGGTTATCTTGTTGTATATCAAGGTCATTTTAAAAGAAATTATATTCACGTAAGAGATGCTTCCTTCTCCTTTATTCATTGTTTAGAAAATTTTGATAAAATGAAAAATACTACTTATAATGTAGGTTTAAGTGATGCGAATATCAGTAAACTTGAATTATGTGAATTGATAAAAAAACATATCCCAAATTTTTACTACCATGAAGCAGAGGTTGGAGAAGACCCTGATAAGAGAAATTACATAGTAAGTAATGAAAAAATAGAGAGAACTGGATTTAAAGCAAAAATCTCACTTGACGAAGGAATTGAGGAGTTAATAAAAGGATATAAAATAATAAGAAAATACGGTTTTTCAAATGTCTAAAAATGACTGACCTTATTCTTGTAAATCCAGGTAATTTGAAAAAAGTATATGGAGAATTAAGAAACAAATTTGCAGGTATTGAACCCCCTTATTGGTGTGCTTTAATTGCTTCTTTTGTAAGAGAAAAAGGATATTCTGTTAAAATTATAGACGCCGATGCAGAAAATCTATCCCCTGAAGAAACAGTAAGTAAAATTATTGAAAATGAACCATTACTTGTCAATATTGTGGTTATGGGAACAAATCCCTCTGCTTCTTCAACACCTAAAATGGCAACAGTTAGTAAAATACTCACAAATTTGAAAGAAAAATATTCAGATATAAAAATTATGCTTTCAGGACTTCATCCTTCTTCTTTACCTGAAAAAACTTTAAAAGAAGAAAAAACTGATTATGTATGTCAAGGAGAAGGATTTTTGACTACTTTGAATTTACTAAAAGCAATTAAAGAAAAAAGAAATATTGAAAAAGAGAATATTAAAGGTTTATGGTATAAAAAAGACAAAGAAATAATAAATGGAGGATATGAAGAAATAATATCAAATCTTGACGATTTACCTTTACCTGCTTGGGATTTATTACCTATGGAAAAGTATAGAGCCCATAATTGGCATTGTTTTGAAAATATTGAAGAAAGAGGAAATTATGCAGTTATTTATACAAGTTTTGGATGTCCTTTTAATTGTTCTTACTGTAATATAAAAGCACTTTACAACAACAAACCTGGTATAAGATATAAGTCACCAGAAAGAGTTATTGAAGAGATTGATGAACTTGTTGAAAAATATAATATAAAAAATTTGAAAATTGCTGATGAACTTTTTGTTTTGAATAAAGAGAGAGTCCATAAAATTTGTGATTATATAATTGAAAGAAAATATAAACTTAATATATGGGCATATGCAAGAATTGACACTGTTGATGAAGAAATATTAAAAAAATTAAAAAAAGCAGGATTTAACTGGTTGTGTTATGGAATAGAATCAGCAAGTGAGAAAGTAAGAAAAGGAGTATCAAAAAAAATACACCAAGATAGAATAGAAAAAGTAATTGAAATGACAAAAAAATCTGGAATTTATGTATTGGGTAATTTTATTTTTGGACTTCCAGATGATGATTATGAAACAATGAATCAAACATTAAATCTTGCAAAAAAACTTAAATGTGAATATGTAAATTTTTATGTTGGCATGGCATACCCTGGCTCTTATTTATATGAATGGGCATTAAAAAATGAAATTAAATTACCTGAAAGTTGGACTGGTTTTGCTCAACTTTCTGAAGATACACTACCATTACCTACAAAATATTTAAAACCAGAGGAAGTACTAAAATTTAGAGATAAAGCTTTTTATGAGTATTACAGTGACCCCGAATATTTGAAAATGATTGAAGAAAAATTTGGTAAAAAAGTAGTTGAACATATAGAAGAAATGTTAAAAATTAAAATAAGTAGAAAATATGGATAAAAGGAAAATACCTTTTGGAACAATTTCAATAACTGAAAAAGCAAAAAATTTAGTATATGAAATTCTTGAAACAAAAAGGGTTTCTCAGGGGAAATATGTAAAAGAATTTGAGGAAAAGTTTGCAGAAATCTGTGGGACAAAATATGCAGTTGCGGTTAGTAGTGGAACAGATGCAATTGCGCTTGCTTTATCTGTAATGTATGACTATGGAGCCCAAAGACAAGATGAAATTATTCTTCCTGCTTTAACTTTTATAGGAACCGCAAATGCAGTTTTGATGGCTGGATTTAGTCCTGTTTTTATAGATGTTGAATTTGAAACACTAAATATAAATCCAGAAAAAATTGAAGAAAAAATAACTAAAAAAACAAAAGCCATTTTACCTGTTCATCTTATGGGAAAACCTGCTAATATGTATAAAATATGTGAAATTGCTAAGAAATATAAACTTTTTTTGATTGAAGACGCAGCGGAAGCACATGGAGCAAAATATGATGGTAAAAATATAGGTACTTTTGGTGATATGGGATGTTTCAGTACTTATGTTGCTCATATTATTTCTACTATTGAAGGTGGAATTATTATTACTGACAATTGTGAATATGCTGAAATATTGCGGTCTTTAAGGAGTCATGGCAGAGCATGTAAATGTGATGTTTGTGTTTTGAATACTTCTTCAGGTTATTGTCAAAAAAGATTTAAATATGGAAGAGACATAAGATTTGTTTTTGAAAGAGTAGGGTTTTCTTCAAAGATGAATGAAATTGAAGCAGTTATTGGCCTTGGAAATCTTGAGATTTATAAGGAAATTTTAGAACAAAGAAGAAAAAATTTTTTTCAATTAAAAGAGAAATTTGAAAAATTTAAAGAATATTTTTACACAATTAATGAAGATAAAAATGAATTGATAAGTCCCCATGCTTTCCCATTTATTCTTAAAGATAATTGTAAATTTACAAGAGACCAACTTGTTACCTATTTAAATGAAAACGGTATAGATACAAGAGACCTTTTTTCTTCTATACCAACTCAAACACCTGGCTATAAATTTCTTGGATATAAAGAGGGAGATTTTCCTGTTGCAGAATATATAGGAAATAATGGACTTCACATTGGAATTCATCAAGAAATAACTGAAGAAGATATTGAATATATAGCAGAAACTATAAAAAACTTTCTTGAGATATATGGATAAAGATTCTTTAATTTACATTGCAGGACATACAGGACTTATTGGTTCTTCAATGACAAAAATCCTAAAAAATAAGGGATATAAAAACCTTTTGTTAAAAACAAGAGAAGAAATAAATCTTTTAGACCAAAAAAAAGTTGAAAATTTTTTTAAGAAAGAAAGACCTGAATATGTTTTTATATGTGCAGGGAAAACAGGAGGTATTAAAGCAAATATTGAAAAAAAAGCTGAATTTATTTATGAAAACGCTCAAATTAATCTTAATCTAATTCATTCCTCTTATAAATATAAGGTAAAAAAACTTTTATATATTGGATGTTCCTGTATGTATCCTGTAAATTCTCCTCAACCGATGAAAGAAGAATATTTATTAACAGGCAGTATTGAATCCACAAATGAACCATATGCTATTGCTAAAATTTTAGGTCTTAAAATGTGTCAAGCATATAATTTTCAATATAAGACAAAATTTTTAACAGTAATTGGTGGAAACGTTTTTGGTGAAGGAGAGAAACAGTTTGACGAAGGTGCTCATGTAGTTCCATCTTTAATAAAAAAATTTTATGTATCTAAAAAAGAAAAATTAGAGAGTGTTGAAATTTGGGGAAGTGGGAATGCAAAAAGAGATTTCATTTATGTTGATGATTTTGTGGATGCTTGTATTTTTTTAATGGAAAATTATGATGGAGATGAAATTATAAATATAGGAATGGGGAAAGGGATAAGCATAAAAGAAATAGCAGAAATTTTGAAGGAGATTACAGAATTTAAAGGAGAAATTGTTTTTAATAAGAACATGCCAGAAGGAGCAAGTGTGAGAATTTTAGATATAACAAAAGTAAAAAAAATTGGATGGGAACCAAAATACAACATTTACAATGGTTTAAAAATGACTTATAAATGGTTTTTAGAAAAATATGGAAAATGAAAATATTTTTTCAATTCTAACTGTTACACTTAATCAAGGAAAATATATTGAAGAAACCATAAAAAGTGTTATTTTTCAAGAAGGGATTTTTTTTCTTGAATATTTAATAATAGATGGTGGTTCTACAGATAATACAATTGAAATACTTGAAAAATACAAGAAAAAGGTTGAAAATAAAGAAATAGAAATTAAATGCAAGGGTATAAATTTTAAATATATCTCAGAAGTAGATGAAGGACCAACAAATGCTTTAAATAAAGGATTGAAACTAATAACTGGAAAAATTATTGGAATAATAAATTCTGATGATATATATCCAGAAAATGCCTTGAAAATTGTCTGGGAAACCTTTCAAAAATATAAAAAAATTGATATTGTTTATGGAGATGTTAAATTCATAGATGAAGAAGGCAATTTCATTTATTTAAGAAAAGGGAAAATAAATTTAAAACTGAAAGATTTTTTATTTGAGAATGCACTTATTCAGCCAGAAGTTTTCATTAAAAAAGATGTTATTGAAAAAGTAGGAACATTTGATGAAAATTTTAAATTTGCAAATGATTATGAGTTTTGGATAAGATGCATAAAAAATGGATTAAAATTTAAATATATTCCTTTTACACTTGCTATATTTAGAAAAAGAAAAGAAGCAAGAAGTGCAAGTAAAAATCCTTTGATTTTTATTGATACATTAAAGGTTCAATTTAAATATTTTGGATTGACTGACTTTTTTTTAAAAAATTTAGGGAATTATTCAGCAATGTTTGCTTATGAGGTAAAAAAAAATATTGATGTTTGCTTTAAAGAGATTTTAAAACTTTTAAATAGTGAAATATCTGTGGACTTAAGTAATAATCAATTAAAAAAAGCAATTGCAGAAAGTTATTTAAAATTTTCAATCTATCAAATTTATAGAAATAAAGTTGAAGGAATTAAGTATTATTTACAAGCAATATACACCAAGCCATTAATTTTTCTTAGTAAAAACAGTTTTCTCTTTTTGTTAAGGTTAATTACAATGCGAGAGAAAATATACTATAGTTTAAAATTTTTATTTGTGAGAGCGCTTGAAAAATTATGAATATTTTTATTGTGATAAGAGATTTTTTTTCTATTGGTGGAGCAGAGAATTTTGCAAGAGAATTTGTTAAGTTTCTTTCTCATGAAAAAGTAAATGTTAAAGTTCTAACTACAAGAAAAAATTTTTTTAAAAAAAATAAAAATTTTCTGGAAAATGTAAAAATTGTTCAGTTTTTCATTCCACAAATTAGATTTATTGGAACAATAATATATTACATTGTCTTAAGTTTATACCTTATTTTCCATTTTAAAGAATTTGACATTATTCAATCTTTTTTTTTGAAACATAGTTCATTTATATCAATAATAATAGGAAAACTTCTCAAAAAA
The DNA here is from genome assembly GCA_026416755.1 of bacterium. Lineage (GTDB taxonomy): Bacteria > Ratteibacteria > UBA8468 > B48-G9 > JAFGKM01 > JAMWDI01. Next base: position 10,452 of record JAOAEP010000120.1, read on the forward strand.
AAAGTTTTTTGTAGAGTTGAATGTTCAGGAAAATTTGGAGATATTGAAACCATAAAAAAAATACCTTTTTCCATAATTTTTCTAAAAACATTTAGAATTGCAGATGGAATTATTGTTTTAAGTGAGGAAATGAAAAATGAATTAAAATCATATGGATTTAAAAAAGAGAAAATATTTTTAATCCCTAATGCGGTTAATATAAATAGATTTAAACCATGTGAAAATAAAGAAAATTTAAAAACTGTATTTGGATTTGGAAATAAAAAATTAATTATTTATGCAGGGAGATTAACCAAGCAAAAAGGAGTTGAATATTTAATAAGAAGTTTTGAGAAAATAGAAATAAAAGATAAATGCTTACTAATTTTAGGAGAAGGTGAACTAAAAGATCAACTTGAAAAACTTACTTATGAATTAGGGATAAATAATTGTGTTTTATTTTTAGGGAAGAAAGAAAATATAGTTCCTTATTTACAAATGTCTGATGTATTTGTTTTAACTTCTCTTGCCGAAGGTTTACCTATTGTTTTACTTGAAGCAATGGCTTGTGGATTACCTGTTGTTGTATCAAAAGTTGGAGGGAATATTGATGTGGTTGAAAATGGAGTTAATGGATACCTTGTAGACCCTCAAAATATTTATGAAATAAAAATGGCTATTGAGAATATATTAAAAGATGAAATAAAACAAAATGAAATGAGAGAGATAAATAGGGAGAAAATTATAAAAGAGTATTCCTTTGAAATTATAACAAAAAAATATCTTTCTCTCTTTGTTAACTTACGAAGTTAACAGAAATAGGAAATGGAATGAAGAAATTTCAATTTGGCAAAAATTGGGAAAATTATTTAAGAATTATTGACGAAAAAAAAATAAAAGAAGCAGAAATTTCACTTCAGTCAATAACCTCTCTTAAAAATTTCAATGGTAGAACTTTTATTGATGTAGGTTGTGGTAGTGGTATTTTTAGTTTATCAGCCAAAAATCTTAAGGCAAGTTTTGTCTATTCTTTTGATTCTGATGAAAATGCTGTGAAATGTGCAATGGAACTAAAGAATAAATTTTATAAAAATGATAAAACATGGATAATTGAAAAAGGTGATGTTCTTGATAAAGGTTTTATTGAATCACTTGGTAAATTTGATATAGTTTATGTTTGGGGGGTTGTCCATCATACTGGTAAAATGTGGGAAGCCATGGAAAATATAATTTCTCTTGTGAAAGAAGACGGTTTATTAATTATATCTGTTTACAATGATCAAGGATTTGCAAGTAAATGTTGGAATACTATAAAAAGGACTTATAACAATTTACCATTAGTTTTTAAACCTTTACTTATTGGGATTGTTTCTTTAAGATTATGGGGACCGACTATGGTGAAGGATATATTAAAACTTAAACCTTTTAATACATGGAAAAACTATTATAAACAAAGAGGGATGTCTCCATGGTACGATATAATTGATTGGGTTGGCGGATATCCATTTGAAGTGGCTAAACCAGAAAAAGTAATAAATTTTTATAAATCAAAAGGTTTTCAATTATTAAAACTTAAAATCTGTGGGAAAGGTCATGGATGCAATGAATTTGTGTTTAAAAAAACAAGTTTATGAATTTACATGAACTTAAAGTAATTTACTATCAAATACTTAAATGTTAAAATAGTAAAGATGTGTGCAATACTCGGAATGATAAAAATCAAAAAAGTATCAAAGGAAGAGTTAAAAAGAATTGCTGATGTTATGAACTATAGAGGACCTGATGAAGAAGGGTATTTTATTGAGGAAAACATAGGGTTAGGACATAAAAGATTAAGTATAATTGATCTTCAAACAGGTAAACAGCCTTTATTTAATGAAGATGGAAACTTGGTTTTAGTGTGTAATGGAGAAATTTATAATTTTATTGAATTGAAAAAAAAACTTGAAGAAAAAGGTCATGTTTTTAAAACTAAGTCAGATAGTGAAGTAATTCTTCATCTCTATGAAGATAAAAAAGAAAAATGTTTAGATGACTTAAGAGGAATGTTTGCTTTTGGTATATGGGATAGAAAAAATAAAACATTATTTCTCGCAAGGGATAGAATAGGGAAAAAACCACTTGTTTATGCTATTAAAAATGGAAATTTTTATTTTTCTTCTGAGTTAAAAGGTCTATTGGAAGTTCCTGAAATTGAAAAAGAAATTGATTATTTTGCTCTTGATGATTTTTTTACTTACCAGGCAATACCTTCTCCTAAAACGATTTTTAAAGATATTAGAAAACTTCCACCTGCTCATTATTTATTATGGAAAAATGGAGAGATAAAAATAGAAAGATACTGGGAAATTGATTTTACAAAAAAGATTTATTTTAAAGATGAAAATGAATATAAAGAAGTTCTATGGGAAAAATTAAAGGAAGCGACAAAAATAAGATTAATTTCAGATGTCCCCCTTGGTGCTTTTCTGTCAGGAGGAATTGACTCTTCAACAGTTGTTGGGATTATGAGTGAATTAGTAAATCAACCAGTTAAAACTTTTTCAGTTGGTTTTGATATTGAAAGTTTTAATGAATTAAAGTATGCAAAAATTGTGGCTAAAAAATTTAACACAGAACATTATGAGTTTATTGTAAAACCAGATATTATAGAAATTTTACCTAAACTTGTCTGGTATTATAATGAGCCATTTGGTGACTCTTCAATGATTCCTACATATTATGTTGCCCAACAAACAAGTAAATATGTAAAAGTGGCATTAAATGGAGATGGAGGGGACGAAAATTTTGCAGGTTATCCAAGATATTATCAGACAAAAATTCTTGAAAAACTTTATATAATATCAAAAAGAACTGGTCTACTCAATAAAAAAACAAAAAAACTATTTGAAAAACTTTACCAAAAAAGGCCCTATTTTTTCCCCATTAGAGTTTTAAAATGGTTACAAGAAGCAGATAATAATGGATTTTGTTATGCATATTCAAGACGACTTACTTCTTTCTCACCTGAATGGAAAAATAAACTATATAGCAAGGAATTCAAAAATATTCTTAAATCTTATGATTCTTTTAAAATAACTGAAAATTTATGGGAAAAGGCAGGAAATATTGACCTTCTTGAAAAAATGATGTTTTGTGATTTTAATTTATATTTACCAGAGGTTCTTCTGGTTAAAATGGATATTGCTTGTATGGCAAATTCAATTGAAGGAAGAAGTCCATTCTTAGACATAAAGTTTATAGAACTAATTGCTTCTTTTCCACCAAACTTAAAATTGAATGGTCAAAAAACTAAATATATATTAAAAGAAAAACTCAATGGATTTTTACCCGATGAAATTTTAAAAAGGAAGAAAATGGGTTTTGGTGTTCCACTTAGAAAATGGTTTCAAAATGAACTTAAGGGGTATTTAAAAGAACTTATTCTAAGTGATAATTTCAGAAAAGTAGGGTTGCTTGAATATAAAACTGTTGAAAATATTTTTAAAGAACATATAGATGGAAAAGTAGACCATTCATCAAGATTGTTTTTATTGTTGACTTTTGAACTATGGAGGAAGGTTTATAAGATAAGTTAAATAAGAGGGAAATTATGAAAATAAAAGGAGGTGAAATGAGGAAATATTTTTTAATCTTTATTTTTACTTTTTTATCCCTTTTATTTTCTCAAGAATTACCTAAAGAATTGACATTGGAGATTGAAAACTTAAAATCAAATGATCCATTAAAGAGGGCTTATGGTGCCTTTAGAATTAGAAATTTAAAATATGATATAAAAGAAAGTATACCTTATATGCTGGATATTATTGATGATGAAACAGTTGTATTTGATAAAAATTTAGGAAAAACAAGTCCTTCTAATGAAAGTAAAAAAACAATATTAAAGTTTGGCTCTCTTGCAATTCCATACATATATGAAAAATTAAGTCAATCTGAAATTACTAAAACAAAAAAATTAAAATTTATTGAATTAATTGATGAAATCAAGGATGAAAAGGGAATAAAATTTCTTGAAAAATTTGTAAATGATCCTGATACAGAAATTAAAGAAAAAGTTATTGAAATTTTATCAAAATATGAAAGTGAAGTAGATTTTCTAATAAGTTTTATAAAAAGTCAGGATGATTATGTAAAAATTAAAGTAATTAATTTTTGGGGTAAAAACAAAATAAATCAATCGCTTCCATTTCTTTATGCGTTTCTAAAAGATAATAATTGGGAAATAAGAAAGTATGCTATATGGGCTATTGGTGAAATTAGAGAAAATGTTGATATAAAAAATTTAATACCGCTTATAAAAGATAAAAATGAATTGGTAAGAAAAGAACTTGCTGAAACTTTTGGGAAAATTAAAAATCCATTTGTAATTCCATATTTGATTGAACTTTTTGATGATACAAACTGGTTAGTAAGAATCTCAGCCATAAAAGCAGCAGTAGAAATTAACGATACAAGGTTTTTTGAACCTATATTGAATATGATTTATGATAAACAAATTGAAGTAAAACTTGAAGCAATAAAAGCCCTTTCTATCTTTAAAGATAAAAGAGCAACTATTCCTCTTATATCAAATTTAAATGATAGGTATCATCTA
>JAOAEP010000152.1 GCA_026416755.1 bacterium
CATATAATGAGGAAAATACTCATCATTATCCTGGGTATACATAAGCATAGCAAGTCCTAGTTGTTTTAAATTATTCAGACATACTGCTTGACGTGCTTTTTCCCTTGCCTGACTTAAAGCAGGAAGAAGCATTGCAGCAAGAATTGCTATTATTGCTACTACTACAAGCAATTCTATAAGAGTAAATCCCAAATTTTTCTTCCCTCTTTTCATTTCTACCCTCCTTTCGTAATTCTTTTGCCTTTTGCTACATCTATTCCTATGCTTTTCTCTATCCATTTTTACCCTCCTTTCCCACATTTTTAGTGGTTTTTTTAACATATTTGCTTTACACTTTTTCTTATTATCAATTCTGTAGGTATAATTATTCTTTCGTTTTTAAATGCTATACCTTCATTTATCTTTTTAATTGAAAGTTCAGCAAGTTTTTCTCCCATCTCTTTAACTGGTAAGGAAACAGTTGTAAGTGGTATCCTTGTATAATTTGAAATTTTATAATTACCAAAACCAATTATTGAAATATCATCTGGAACTTTTATACCATTTTCAAAAAAACAATGTATCGCTCCAATTGCAACAAGATCATTACATGCTAAAATTGCAGTAGGCCTTTTTTTCATTTTTAAAATCTCTTTTGCTAATTTGTATCCACTTTCTTCTGTATAATCACCCTTAAAAACTATTTTTTCTTTTATTCCGTTTTCTTCCAATGTCTCTAAATAAGATCGCTCCCTTTCCTCATTTGAAATATTATTTTTATAATCTGCTGAAAAATAAGCAATTTTTTTATGCCCCATTTTTATTAAATACTCAACCGCTTTTTTGGCCCCATTTTTATTATCAAAAGCAATATAACTTACAGGGACATCTGGATGAGAACTTAAATATATCACTGGTATATTAATTTTTTCAAGAAGATCAGCAGATAACCCCTCTCCTTTTTTCAATGCAGCTACTATTATAACTTTACAATCTTTAACATCAGGAATTTCTTTAATCTCTTCGTTATCTTTAAAATAATACATTGATAAGTTTAATCCTTTCGCATCAATAGAATGAAAAAATGTTTCAAGTAAAGGACCTGTAAAATATGGGTCATATGAACTTACTATTGGAAAAAATACAAGAATATTTGAAATTTTTGTTTTATAGCCAGCAAAAAAACTTCCTTTACCCTGAATCCTATACAATATCCCTTCGTTTACAAGTTCATTTAAAGCACGACTTGCTGTTACTTTCGTTACTTTGAACAATCTTGCAATTTCATTTTCAGAAGGAACTTTATCCCCTGGCTTTAATTTTTTTTGTTCAATATATTCAATTATAAATTTCTTTACTTCCTTATACTTTATCTTCTTTTCATCAACTAGAATTTTAAGTTCCATAGTTAACTATATAATAACATATAAAAAAATTTTTGTCAAGTCAAATTTAAAATTATGGAATTAGAAGTTTTTGTCCAGGATAAACAGTATCTGTTTTTAAATTATTTAATTTTTTTATTTCATTTATTGATGTATTGAACTTTTCTGCAATTTTTGATAAATGGTCTCCTTTTTGAACAATATAATATTTCCCTTTATCTGATTTGAGTATTGGTTTTACTGACTCTTGCTTTTGTATTTCTGATGATTTATCTAAAATTTGCTTTTTTAATTGATATATTTCACTTTCGTGTCTTGTAAATTCATCAAGAAAAATTTGAGTATTATTTTCTATTCTTTTTTCAACTTTATCAACCTTTTCATTTATGTACTCTATTTTTTGAGGTAATTTTTGAATACTTTCTACCATCTTTGCTTGTGAATCTCTTAAATTCATTATGTCTGTCTGGATAACTGATAAGTTTTTGTTTATATTTGACGTTGTGGTTATTAAATCATTATATGTTCTTTTAAGTCCCTCTATGTCTCTTCTTAAATCAAAATTTTTCTTTTCATAATCTTCATCAAACTTTTTTAACTTTCCTTCATATTCAAAATTTAATTCATCTATTTTGCCTCTTATTGTTTTAATATCTCCTTTTAAATTATTGATTTCATTAGATAAAATTAGGATTTTATCAGAAATTTCTTTTAAATCTGAATTTATTTTTTCAATTTTTTGGTTATAGTCCTTTTCAATATATATAACTTTTTCTTCTGTTTTTTTTAAGTTGTCTTCAACCATTTCTTTGGTTATATCCACATCTTCTCTTGTTGCAATATATCCACAACCAGAAAATACCATGCAGAAAATTAAAAAATTCATCAACCAGTTTCTCATTTTCCAACCTCTATTTTAAATTCACACCTCCTATTTTTTGCCCATGCAGTTTCATTGCTTTGAGGGTCAGCAGGCATATCTTCTCCATAACTTACTGTATATATTCTACTTGGAGAAACACCCATTATTACAAGAAATCTTCTAGCACTTAATGCTCTTTGTTCTCCAAGAACAAGATTATATTCTCTCGTACCTCTTTCATCGCAATGTCCTTCAATTAAAATTTTAATGTCCGGATTTTTAAGTAAATAATCTCCAATTTTTTTCAATGTAATTTCTGCATCAGGTCTTATATCATATTTATCAAAATCAAAATATATATTCTCAAAAACTTTTGCAAGTTCTTTACTTATTTCTTCTGGTTTAACAAATTTCTTCCCTTTTGGAATTTCTGGAATAGGGATTTCTTCTCCCTTTATCGCTTTTTTTATTTCTTCAGGAGTAGCTTGTCCTTTAGGTTTCTCTTCTGGTTTTTTCTCTTCTGGTTTTATTATGCTTACTTTTTCAATTGTTTCTTCCTTTTTTTCTTCAACAGATGGTTTTTTAATTTTTGGGCCTTGACATCCAAAAAGTCCTAATAATACAACCCCACCTATAAAAATTCTTAAAAACTTCATAAAACCTCCTTTTTAAAATTTTAAATTTTTTTTATTTTATTGTCAATCAAAATTTAAAATTAATTGAGTGAAATATTTAACAGCAAATAGAATAACTTCTTCATTAAGATTATATTTACTGCTGTGATGAATACCCGATTCTTTACCTGCACCAATAAAAATATAAGTGGACGGAACAACATAAGAATAAAAAGCAAAATCTTCTCCTCCCATTATAGGAT
>JAOAEP010000153.1 GCA_026416755.1 bacterium
TTTTAATTTCTCAAATGGTTGAATATGCTTTAAAAGGTGATTATGAAAATGCAAGAAAATTACATTTAAAACTTTTTCCTATTTTTAAAATTCTCTTTATTGAAACAAATCCAATACCTGTTAAGACATGCCTATCTTTGATGGGAATGATAAATCCTGAATGGCGACTTCCTTTATGTGGACCAAGTGAAGAAAGTTTAGAAAAGATTAAAAAGACGTTAAAGGAGTTTAATTTATTATGATATTTAAAAGAAAAAAATATATTGAAATTTCACCAAAAGAAAAAGTAGAAGTAAAAAAGGAATTATGGGTAAAGTGTGAGAAATGTGGCAAATTAATTTACGCAAAAAAACTTGAAGAAAATTTAAAAGTTTGTCCAGAATGTAATTTCCATTTTAGGATGACAGCAAAAGAAAGGATAAATTCATTGGTGGAGGAAGGAAGTTTTGTTGAAAAATGGGGGAATTTATTATCAGATGACCCATTAGAATTTGTAGGAGTTAAATCTTATAAAGAAAAACTTGAAGAAGACATGAAAAAAACTGGAATGAAAGAAGCAATGATAACTGGGATAGGTAAAATAGGCAATTTCCAAATTGCTTTAAGTGTTCTTGATTCTCATTTTATTATGGGAAGTATGGGGTCTGTTGTTGGAGAAAAATTTACAAGATTATGCGAGTTTGCTGTTGAAAAGGGTCTTCCACTTGTTTCTGTTTCTGGTGGTGGAGGGGGAGCAAGAATGTATGAAGGTGTTATATCTTTGATGCAAATGGCAAAAACTTCTGCTGCGGTTGGCAAATTAAAGAAGGCGGGTATTTTATATATTTCTGTCTTAACAGACCCGACAATGGGGGGAGTTGCAGCAAGTTTTGCTTTTCTTGGGGATATTATTATTGCGGAACCAAAAGCGTTAATTGGTTTTGCAGGTCCAAGGGTAATAGAACAGACAATTAAACAACAACTTCCACCTAATTTCCAAACATCTGAATTTTTATATGAACATGGGTTGATTGATATGGTTGTTGATAGGAAAAACTTAAAAGAGACAATAATAAAAATTTTAAGGATTTTTCATTCATGAATAAACTTCCTCCTTTAGAATTCCTTGATTCATTAAGTGATTTTGGCATTAAACTTGGACTTGATAAAACAATTTATTATCTTGAAAAATTAGGTAAACCCCATTATAAATATCCTTCAATTCTTGTTGCAGGTACAAATGGGAAAGGCTCTGTCTGTAAAGCATTAAGTAAAATTCTTCAATTTTCTGGATATAAAGTAGGTCTTTATACAAGTCCACATCTTATAGATGTAAAAGAAAGAATAAGAATAAATGAGGAAAAAATAAAAGAAGAAGAATTTATCCAAAAGATAGAACAATTGAGAAAAATTATAGAAAAACAACCATACCATCTATATCCAACATATTTTGAGGCACTCACAATAATCGCATTTTCTTATTTTTATGATAAAAAAATTGATATTCTTGTATGTGAAGTTGGAATGGGAGGAAGATTTGATGCTACAAATGTTTTACCATCTTTTATTAATGTTATAACAAAAATAGGGCTTGACCATATGGAATTTTTAGGTAAGACATATAGAGAGATTGCAAATGAAAAAGCAGGGATAATAAAAGAAAAAACAATTGTTTTATCAGCAAAACAGAGACAGGAAGCATATGAGGTTATAAAAAAGAAGGCCAAAGAG
>JAOAEP010000158.1 GCA_026416755.1 bacterium
CCTACCTGTTTTTTATACCATTCATCCATCCCTATTTTTATTTCACTTCCATCATTTAAAAGTTGTACATATTTGACCCTTTCTTTATATGCACTTCCTTCAAGAACTAAAAATTTATAAGGCCAAGAGAAAATATGAACATAAAGTGAATTTTTTTCAGGATTATATGTTAACCTACAATCAGGAGGTGCCTTAAATTCTTTTGGCGCTTCAGTACAATTATATATACTTGGTGAATGATAAAACATCCATTCTCCAATCTTTTCTAATCTTTCTTTTACTCTGTAGTCAAATTCTCCTCTTGCAGTGGGACCAACATTTAAGAGTAAATTTCCCCCCTTACTTACACAATCTATTAATGTTTTTATAATCTCTTCTGGTTCTCTCCATGTCGCTTCATCCCTATGATATCCCCAAGAACCAGAAAATGTTTGGCATGATTCCCAAATAACTTTTTTTCCATTTATTGTTGGCCATTCATAAGGGACAACTTGTTCAGGAGTTATAAAGTCCCATTCATCTTCAAGGTCAAGCCGATTGTTCAATAAAATATGTGGTTGTAAATTCCTTATCATCTTTACAAGTTTTTCTGAATCCCAATCCTCTTTCCCTTTTCCATCAGGGCCAGGATAACTGAAATCTGCCCAAAGTATATCTATTTTTCCGTATTCTGTTAATAATTCCTTAATTTGACCATGTGAGTACTCTCTATATTTTGACATATCTCTTTCTTTATTTAATTTTTCTTTTTCCGGATGATTTCTTAAAGGATGAATTCTGTCAATTGTAAAATGAGGATGATGCCAATCAATTAATGAATAATAAAATCCAATTTTAAAACCTTCTTCCCTAAATGCCTCAACAAATTCTCTTAAAAGGTCTCTTTTGGCAGGTGTATTTGTTGCCTTATAATCAGTTAATTTAGAATCCCAGAGACAGAATCCTTCATGATGTTTTGTTGTAATTACTGCATATTTCATCCCTGCCTTTTTTGCAACAAAAGCCCATTCTTTAGGATTATAAAGGTCAGGATTAAATATTTTAAAATATTTTTCATCATAAACTTCATTAGGAATTTCTTCTCTATGTTTCACCCATTCATGCCTTGCAGGAAGCGCATATAAACCCCAATGAATAAAAAGTCCAAATCTTGCCTTAATAAACCATTCATAATCACCTTTCCCTTTTCTTATTTCTTCCATTTCTCCTCCTTTCTTCTTATGTTGTATTTTATCATTTTTTAATTTTTTTGTTATAATTTTTTGCATGAAGAAAAATTTTCTCTTTTTTGTGTTTGTTTTTATATTATATGGAGAAGAAATAAAAGTTCTTTTTACTCCTTCAAAAAAAACATATTTTGAATTTATTGATTTGCTTCAAAAAGCGGAAAAATCAATTTATATATCAACTTTTTCTATAAGTTCAGAATTTGTAAAATTTTTAGAAAACAAAAAAATTGATATTAAAATTCTCTGTGAGTATAGTGATATTAAAAACTTTAACATAAAAAAGATTAAAAAGAAAGGAATTTTTCATTCAAAGTTTATAATAATTGATGAAAAAGTAAGTATAATAACATCTGCAAATTTAACTTTTACCAATTTCTATAAAAACCATAATAATCTTGTGATTATAGAAAATGAAAATGTGGCAAAATACCTTTTGGGAAAATTTAACTCTTTCTGGAATGATTACAATTATACAGAGATACATAAAGAAGGGAATATTGAAATATGGTTTTCGCCTGAAAATAATTGTGAATTACTTATAGAAAGAGAAATAAAAAATGCCAACTTTTTAATAAATTTTGCCACTTTTACTTTTACAAGCAAAAATATCGCAGAAAAACTTATTGAAAAATTAAAAAATAGAGTTGAGGTAAAAGGTATTATTGAAAATTACAATATTGCCCCTTACTCTGTTTTCTATATTCTTTTAAGTTATGGATGTGATATAAAGAAAAGTTGTACATCTGGTTTTATTCATGATAAATTTTTTATATTTGATAAAAAGAAAGTTATAACAGGCTCATTTAATCCAACTAAAAGTGCAAAAGAAAACGTAGAGATTATTTGTTTTATAAATGATAAAAGGATAGCAGAAATTTTT
>JAOAEP010000171.1 GCA_026416755.1 bacterium
AATGTTTTAGTTTTTTATTTGAACTGAAAGGAGGTTATATGGAAAAAATTAGATGGCAAAAAATGGCAGAAGATACAAAAAAATTTTTTACTTCTCCAATAGAGTTTTATCAGAATTTTGAAAAAGAAGGTACTTTATTAGAACCAATTTTATATGTAATTTTAATGACACTTTTTGGAGAACTCATTTTAATTATTTTTTATGGTTTGTTTGATTTGAAAGTTCTTCATCTAAATCTCTTAATATATATACTTTTCATCCCTATGATAGTATTAAGTTTTCTTATTTCTACTCTTATTTTACATTTTATTTGGGTCTTACTTGGTTCAAATGAAAATTTTATTACATCTCTAAGATGTAATGCTTCTTTTTCTCCCATTTTCCCCGTTTCTATTTTAATTTCATTTATTCCATTCTTTGGAAAGTGGATTGGTTTCTTTATTTGGTTCTTCATTTTGTGGTTTTATATTGTTCTTGCAAGTATTTATGTCCATAATATTGAAGAGGAAAAAGCGAAAAAAGTTTTTTTAATAATTTTCTTAGTTATTTCAATTTTTAGATTTGTAAACCTTGTAAGATGGGAAATTAAAGAGAAAATAGCAAGAAGAAAAGCAGAAGAGATTTCAAAAAAAATTGAAGAAAATATGAAAAAATGGGAAGAATATCAAAGGCAGATTTTAGAACAACAAAGGAAAATTCTTGAACAACAACAACAATCTCCTACTACCCAATAATTTTTTAATTTCTTATCTATTTGAGGTATATATAGAAAAATGATAGAATTTTTTAATGTCATGGGGAATTATTAGAAAAAAGGAGGCGAAGAAATGAGAAAACTTAATGGATTACTACCAGCAATAGTTATTCCATTTAAAGAAAATTTTGAAATTGATGAAATAACTTTAAGAAAATATGTTGAATGGATAACCCAGTTTGATATAAAAGGAATTGTTATAAATAGTGACTGTGGAGAGGGGCATTTTTTATCTCATGATGAAAGAAAAAAGACAATTAAAATTGTTAAAGAGATTATAAAAGATAAAATACCTCTTATAAGTGGACTTGGAGGCCAAACAACAAAAGATGTTATAGATTATGGTAAGGAGTTTAAAGATTTAGGAGTTGATTACTTTTTGATTTTCCCTCATCCTAGTTTCAGAGGTGGTTTTGAAAAAGATGATTTGATAATAAAATATCATGAAAGAATATCAAAAATTGGAGTTGGTATGATTATATTTCAATTGCAATCTACACTAGGTGGGACTTTTTATCATTTTGATACATTAAAGGAACTTGTGGAAATAGAAAATGTGGTAGCGATAAAAGAAGCAACTTTTGACGCTTTAAAATTTAAGGAAACGGTTGATTTCTTAAATAGTTTACCTAAAAAGATAGAAATTCTAACAGGAAACGATAATTTTATTCCAGAATCATTTTTATTAGGTGCAGATGGTGCTTTAATTGGTTTTGGTTCAATTTTTACAGATATTCAGGTTGAAATGATAGAAAAAATTAAAGTAAAGAAATACGAAGAAGGTTTAAGCCTTTTTAAAAAAATTGAAAAAATCTGTATTTACTGTTTTAAAAAGCCAGTAAGAGATTATAGGGCCAGAATAAAAGAATTTCTTGTATGTATGGGTATTTTTAAAAATTCATTTGTAAGAGAACCACTTTTACCATTAAAAGATAAAGAAAAAAAGGAAATAAAAGATTTGTATGAGGAGTTTAAGAATGCAACTTGAAAAGAAACTTGAAAAATTAAGTATTTATTATCTTGAAAATCCTTTGGATAGAAAATTCCCAGAAATCATAAAAAGTGAACTTGGTATTGAAATTAATGCGAAATATGGGACAATCCCTCTTATTCATCCTATATTGGTAGCACCTGGTCAGTTGACAAGAGAAAAAGGACAGATTGAAAGAATAAAAAAAGCAGGGTATTCTGGATGCATATTAAAATCAGTTGTTGGTGAAGATGAAAAAGGTGATTGTTCAATGATTGAATATAGAAAAAAAATGACTTTTTTAAAAACTGTTTACGAGAAAGAAGATAAGGAAGGAACACAGCCTATCATTGTTTGGAATGGAAGAGCAGATACAAGAAATTTAAAAGAATATTTGGAATTTGCTCAAACCGTTTTTCCCTATCAGAACGATGATTTTTTTATCAGTATTTCTATATTATGTCATTTACCTACTCCCAAAGAAGAATTTAAGAAAGAGGAATGGATTTATACAACTAAAAAATTATATGAAATTGGTTATAAAATATTTGAAATTGATTTCTGTCCTGGGCTTAAAAATGAAAAAGAATTGATAGAAAAAGAGAATGTTTTAAGGTGGTATAGAGAAATACCTGAAATTATTAAAAGTGTATCAGAAGAAATTTTAGTTTATCCAAAACTTATGAATTTTGATTTTGGCATTGATTTTCAGATAAAAATGGTTGAAGAAACAATAAAAGGGAAAGCAGATGGGATAACTATTGGTAACAGATTTTTTAAACAAGAAATTAACTCAGCATGGGGTGGAAGAGAGTTGAAAGAAAGGAATATTCAAGTTATAAAGGAAGTAAAAAAAATTTCAGAGAATTTTCCAATATCTGGTACTGGTGGAATTTATACAGGTAGAGATGTTTTTGATTATATAAAGGCAGGAGCAGATAATGTTCAGATTTTAAGTTATATACTTGGAAAAGTAAAAAAGGAATTTTTAAAAAAGAAAGGTGATAAATTTGAGAAGACACTTTATGAATTGTTTTTTAATCCTGAACATGGCTTTTTAAAACTTCTTGTCTCTGGACTGGCACCAGAAAAGTCATAGAGTTTTATTTACCCATTTTTCTCTTTTTTCACTTTTTCTTTCCCTTTTTCTCCTGGAATAACAATTTTTATAATAACGTTTTCTCCTTCTTTATTTTTAGTATATACTGCTTTCACTTTATCTCCTACCTTAAGATTTTTAATCATTTCCTGGGTTTTTTCTGTTGTTGCTTTTAGAGTTATTTCTGTACCATCTTCCTTTTTTATTGTTACTGTTTTACTTTCAAGGTCTATTTTAGTTATTTCTCCATATACGTGGGAAATCTCACCTTTAAGTTTTTCTTTTTCCTGTTTTTCTACTTTTGGAGTATTTTCAGCACCTGCATAAATAGAAATACAAGTGGAGGCAAGGAAAAGTAATCCACTCATATAAGTTAGAAATTTTTTCATTTTTATCACCTCCTTTTATTTTTCTGGTGCCAGTCCTGAATTTTAGACAGATATGCTTAATAAACAGTTTATTATTTTATTTCCTGAACAAATTTTGCTATTAAGTCTCCTGCTTCTGTAGTAGTTATACCCATTTTTCCTGCTTCAAGGGATTTAATATATCCTTCTGAAATTGCTTTTATTATTGCTCTTTCTATTATTTCAAATCCTTTTTTTTCTCCAAGTGTTTCAAGCATCATTCCACCTGCAAGAATTGTCGCCAAAGGACATGCAACATTTTTACCAGCATATTTTGGTGCAGAACCATGGATTGGTTCAAACATACTTACACCTTCGGGATTTATATTCCCACCTGCTGCAATTCCTAATCCACCTTGTGTAATCGCTCCAAGGTCTGTAATTATGTCTCCAAACATGTTATTAGTAACTATTACATCAAACCACTCAGGATTTTTTACCATCCACATACATGTAGCATCAACAAAAGCAAAATCAAGTTTAATATCCGGGAATTCCTTTGAAATTTCTATTGCTGTTCTTCTCCATAAATCCCCTTCAAATGTCAATACATTTGCCTTATCTACAACAGTTAATGATTTCTTTTTATTTCTTTCTTTTGCAAGTTTAAAGGCATATTTTATACATCTTTCAATTCCTTTTCTTGTATTTATAGAAAGTTGAGTAGCAATTTCGTCGGATGTCCCCTTTTTGAAATTCCCTCCAATACCACAATAAAGTCCCTCAGTATTTTCCCTAACCACCACATAATCAATATCTTCTGGTTTTTTATCCTTTAATGGAGTCCATACTCCAGGATATAATTTAACAGGTCTTAAATTTATATATTGGTCAAGTTCAAATCTTATTTTAAGAAGAATACCCTTTTCAAGAATTCCAGGTGGTACATCTGGATGTCCAACTGCTCCAAGGTAGATTGCATCCAGTTTTTTAAATTCTTCAATTGCACTATCAGGTAAGGTTTCACCTGTTTTTAAATATCTTTCCCCTCCAAAATCATATTCAATAAATTCAAGTTTAAAATTTAGTACCTCACTTACTGACTTTAAAACTTTAACTCCTTCCTTTATTATTTCTGGTCCAATTCCATCTCCACCTATTACTCCTATATTATATTTTTTTTCCATTTTTTCACTCCTTTCTAACTTACAAGTGTTTTATAATGTTCAGAAAGTTCAAATATACCACCACTGACTCTAAAAAAATCTTCATTTAATGAAAAAACTCCATTTTTTGGTATAATCCAATCCCCTTTTCCATAAAATGGATGATATTGTAAAAGTTTTTCCCAATTTTTATAATACATAAAGCCATTTGCTTCCATAATAGGAATTTTAAGTTCAGGAAGTGTCTTTATTCCTGATGAAAAGATTTTGTTCCAATCCCAAAGTATTGGAGTTACTGTTAAATCAGCACAGAAATAGTCCATATTCCTTTTTTCTGCTTCATTTATTATTTTAAGTGTCATACTCATTGTTTTTGCTATTGGTTTTAATGCAACACCTTTATAACCCATATGATATCTTTTTATTACATCTTTATCTGTATGAGCACTTTCGTCTGCAATAATTCTAACTGGAAGATCGCTTACATCAATTTCAAGTTCTTCTGGAAATGGTTCTTCAATAATTATAACTTGTTCAAGTGCTCCTATTTTATCAATAAAATCAATAAGTTTTTTCAATCTTTCTTTACTTTCATATCTACCATTTGCATCAAAATAATAAGGAAGTTTTCCATTTTTTGTATAAGGAGTTCTATAATTTTTAAACTTTTCGTGGATTGTTTTTATTCTTTCCATATCCCATTTAAGCATTTTTTCTCTATCTCCATCATTATCAGGGTCTGAACCGATTTTAATTTTTAAAATAAAAAACCCCTCATTTATTAATTTTTCTATTTCATCAATAGATACAGAATAAGAAATTAATGGGATACAACCTATTTTTTTATGTCTATATTTAAAAGGTTGCCTATATTCTTCTGGTATAATTTCAAAAAAATTTAAGTTTTTTTTCTCTTTAGCATACAGAATCCATAAGGCATTATCTATCGGGACAAGAGAATTAAGAGTAAACGTTTCTTTTAAATTTTCTTTATCTGTTATTTTTTTTGCATACTTATGAACCTTTGGGAATATCTCCTCAATGGTTTCTATGGGATTTTCAATTTTACTACCTTCCAATAATTTTAAAGCATATTGAGTAACTGCAAACATCAATGAATTTCCACCTGCAACACTATTTTCAACAAAAACACTTGCATCAGACCATAATACACTTTGAACACCAATACCTAAAGAAAAGTTTTCTTCACTTTTTAAAAATGCTATTACCACCCAACATCCTGTTTGAAAATTTCCTTTAAATCCAAGGGGTTTTTTATATTCTTCAAATTCAAAATTTAAATTCGTTTTAATAATTTTCATTGTTCTTTTCTTTTAAATATTTCTTGGCAAGTTCCATTAGTCCACCACTTAATACTATTTTCTGTAAAAACTCAGGATATTTTTGGAATTTATAAGTTTTCTCACTATTTAAATTTATAATGATACCATTTTCAAAATCAACTTCAAGAATATCATTTTCTTTTATTTCATCTACTTCTTTTAATTCTATTAAAGGTAACCCTATATTTATTGAATTTCTGAAAAATATTCTTGCAAAACTTTTAGCAATTACTACAGAAATGCCACATCCTTTAATTGAAATAGGTGCATGTTCTCTACTACTTCCACAACCAAAATTTTCCCCTGCAACAATTATATCTCCATTTTTTACATTTTTTGAAAATTCAGGTCTTATTGATTCAAAACAATGGGATGCCAGTTCTTTCTCATCAGTTGTATTTAAGTATCTTGCGGAAATTATGTCATCTGTATTTATGTGATCTCCAAATTTCCATACTTTCCCTTTCGTCTTCATATTACCTCCTCTGGATGTGTTATTTCTCCTTTTATAGCACTTGCTGCTGCTACTTCTGGATTTGATAAATAAACATAACTTTCTGAGTGTCCCATTCTACCAATAAAATTTCTATTTGTTGTTGCTATTGCTATTTCTCCTTTTCCAAGGACTCCCATATGTCCTCCAAGACAGGGACCACAGGTAGGAGGTGAAATAACACATCCTGATTCAATAAATATTTCTATTAATCCTTCTTTTAATGCTTGCATATAAACTTTTTGTGTGGCTGGAATTATTATACATCTTACTTCTGGATGAATTTTTTTACCTTTTAATATTTTTGCTGCTTTTCTCAAGTCACTTATTCTTCCATTTGTACAAGAACCAATAACAGATTGATCAATTTTAATTCCGATATACTCTTTCACACTTTTTGAATTACTTGGTAAATGAGGTGCAGAAACCTGTGGATCAATATTACTTACATCTATTTCAATTATTTTTTCATAATCATTTTCTTCATCTGTTTTTAAATCTTCATCAATTTTTATTCTAATTCCTATTTCTTTCAAATAATTATCTGTAATTTCATCAGGTTTTATAATTCCGTTTTTTCCTCCTGCTTCAATGACCATGTTACACATTGTAAATCTATCATCAATAGGTAAATTTTCAATAACTTCTCCACTAAATTCCATACTTTTATAATTTGCTCCATCAACACCAATTAAACCTATAGTATATAAAATTAAATCTTTTCCACCAACATATTCTTTCATTTTTCCATAATAATGAAACTTAATCGTTTCTGGAACTTTAAACCATAGTTTTCCAGTTATCATAGCATAAGCAGCATCAGTACTTCCAACCCCTGTAGAAAAGCAACCAAGTGCTCCATATGTGCAAGTGTGGCTGTCTGCCCCAATTATTAACTCTCCAGGTAGTATTAAACCTTCTTCTGGTAAAAGTACATGTTCAATTCCGACTTTTCCAATTTCGTAAAATCTCACTTTATATTTCTTTGCAAACTCTCTTAATTTTTTTACAAGTTCCGCACTTTTTATATCTTTGCAAGGTGTAAAATGGTCTGGAACAAGGACAATTTTTCCCGGATTAAAAACTTTTTTTGCTCCTACTTTTTCAAATTCTTCAATTGCAAGTGGACCTGTAATATCATTTGCAAGAATTAAATCTACTGAGCACTCAATATATTCATTAGGATAAACTTCTTTTCTACCACAATGTTTTGAGAGAATTTTCTGTGTTATTGTCATTTTATGCTCCTTTTAAAACCTTTTTCTTTGCTCTTTCTCTTTCAAGATAAAAATTTATTGCATTTATATATGCTTTCCCACTTGCCTCAATAATATCAGTACTTACACCTTTCCCATAAACCGTAACACCGTTTATTTCAAGAGTTACATTTACTTCCCCTTGAGCATCCTTTCCACCTGTTATTGCTGTTATTTTATATTCTTTTAAATTTGGTGAAAGTTTTGTAATTCTATCAATTGCCTTATATAAAGCATCAACAGGCCCATCTCCTCTTGAAGCATCTTCTATTATTTTTTCCCCTTTTTTTAATCTTACCGTTGCTGATGGTATAGTAGAAGAACCAGAAATTATGTGAAAATACTCAAGTGAATAAATTGGTCTAATCGATATAATTTCTTCTTCTGCGATAGCAATTAAATCAACATCATGAATTTCTTTCTTTTTATCTGCAAGATTTTTAAATTTCTCAAAAATTTTTTCAAATTTCTCCTCATCAAATTCAAAACCCAGTATTTTTAACCTTTCCTTTAAAGCATGTCTTCCTGAATGTTTACCTAATACAAGTTCACTTTCAGGTATTCCTATCATTTTTGGGTCTATTATCTCATATGTTAAACGGTACTTTAAAATTCCATCTTGATGAATACCTGCTTCATGTCTAAAAGCATTTTTACCTACTATTGCTTTATTTGGTTGAACTGGAATTCCTGTTAGTGTAGAAACAAGACGACTTGTTTTATATATTTCTTCCGTTTTTATATTTGTTTCTACTTTATAATAGTTTTTTCTAATAACAAGATTCATAACTATCTCCTCTAATGAAGCATTTCCTGCTCTTTCACCTATTCCATTTATCGTACATTCAACCTGTCTTGCTCCATTTAAAATTGCGTTTAGAGAATTACTAACTGCAAGTCCAAGGTCATTATGGCAGTGGACACTTATTACTATATTTTGTGGTAGATTTTCTCTTAAGAATTTAATAAGTTTTCCAAACTCTTCAGGAATTGCATAACCAACTGTATCAGGGATATTTACTGTTTTTGCTCCTTCTTCAATAACTGCTTTACATACATCAAGTAAAAAATCTGGTTCTGTTCGTGAAGCATCTTCAGGTGAAAACTCAATATCATCAATAAATTTTTTAGCATATCTTACTTTTTCTCTTGCTATTTTTATTATTTCTTCTTTTGCTTTTTTCAATTTGTATTTTCTATGTATTTCACTTGTTGCAAGAAAAAGGTGAAGTCTTGGTTTTTTTGCCTTTTCAAGTGATTTTAAAGCAATATTAATATCTTCATCTTTACATCTTGCAAGAGCACAAACAATACTTTCTTTAATATTTTCTCCAATAATCTTAACAGCACGTGCATCATCTTCTGAAGAGATAGGGAAACCAGCCTCAATTATATCAACACCAAGTTTTTCAAGTTGAAAAGCAATTTTTAATTTTTCATCACTTGTCAAACTTGCTCCAGGAGATTGTTCTCCATCCCTTAAAGTTGTATCAAAAACTAATAATTTTTCCATTTTCCCTCACTTTTTAATAATTTAAATGATATCACAAAAATTGACTATTATAAAGAATTTGGTTAAAATTTTCTATATGGGAAAAACAATCAAAATTTTACATTTTCTTTTAATTTTACTTCTATTTTTTGGATGTGATAAAGAAGAAAAAATTATTAAGTTGCCTCTGACCCAGAAAGAAATTGAAGAAGCAATTGAATATGGGAAGAAAAATGCTTCTTTGACTTTTACTGAATTTACAGAAAACTGGACAGTCGGGTATGAGTATGAGTATGGGAAAGGGAAAGCAGTTTTAATAACACCATTTTTAAGAGTAGCTTTACTTTCAAAAAATGCAGTAGAAAAAAGACAAAAATTAAATATGAAAATTGTAAATTATGCTTTAAAAGAAGTTGCTGATAAGATTTTCTTCAAAGTTTCTCTTTATGGTAATTATGCTACATTTGGAAGGACAGCCAAATTTTATCTTGAATATAATGGAAAAAAAATACAGCCAATTTCATTTTATATGAGTCCTTATTCTCAATTTACAAGAGATTATTATCATATTTCAGAAGGAGAAGTAAAATTTTTGAATAAAGATATTCCACCTAATGCTAAAATTAAACTTGTAGCAATATTTAAACCATATGAGGATGAAGAAGAAAAGTGTTGTTCTTTTGAATTTGATTTAAGTAAGTTTAAATAAGATATAAAAGCATTTGGAATTCAGAAGGAAGAGGTGTAAAAGGTTGTCAGGATTAAATAAATGTTATAGATTAAATGGGGTAAAAGAATAATTAAAAAAGATATTTTAAAGTCAATTTTTTTATAAAAATTACAGATAAAAAATAAAGTTAAAGAAATTAAAAAAGTTGTAAAATCAAGGAGAAGTGGTTCTTGTTTCCCTGGATATAAGTTAAATTTCCTTAAAATAAAACCTACAAAAAAGGAAAATGCAATTAAAAGATACAAATAAGGTGGTTGATATTTTCTAAAAATAGAAACAAATATTATGTAAATCAAAATCCACTTAAAAAGTATTTTAAAATTTTCCAATTTTATTTCCTTTTAAAAAAATTAAAAATGTGAAAATCCTTTATCTTCTATTTTTAATACCTTATCTCTATATATTCCCAAATATTTTTTTTCTTTTATAATTTCTCCGATTTTTGTGACCTTAACTTTTTTTATATTTTTTGGTATTTCTTGGTTTGTAGTGAACAAGATTTCATAGTCTTCGCCATCATTTAAAGCATGTTCAATTGCTTCAAATTCATCCTTACTTATTCTCTTTGCTTCTTTTGAAATAGGAATTTTCTCAAGATATAGTTTAAATCCAACTTTACTGCTTTCAGCAAGTTTTATCAAATCAGAAGAAAGCCCATCAGAAATATCTATCATTCCTGTAATTTTATATTTTTTTATAAGTGTTCTTATTTCAAAAATTGGAGGATTTAAATTAAATTGTTTTTTTATTTGGGATGCTCCAAGAAATCCGGTTACATATATAAAATCATTCACTTTAACATTATTTCTAGTTTTCAAATACTTTTTTTCAACAATTCCAACCATAAATATATCTATGAATATTTTTTCTGCTCTTGATAAATTCCCACCAATTATTTCAAATTTATATTTTTTACACATTTCTTTTATTCCTCTTGTTAAATCTTTAATCACTTCTAAATTAACTTTTGGTAATCCAAGTGAAACTAATGCGTATTTTGGTAATCCTCCCATAGCCGCTATATCACTTATATTTACAGCTATTGCTTTTTTCCCCAATTGATAAAAATTAATTTTCCCCTTTTCAAAATGTACATCTTCAACAAGACAATCGGTTGTTAAAATTAAATAATAGTTTTTTGAATAATCAATCACTGCACAATCATCTCCTATCCCTAAAACTGCTTTCTTGCTTCTAAAATTTCTTTTTAAAAATTCAACTATTTTTTTTTCTTTCATTTTTACATTTTTAAATATTCTTCTGTTAATTCATTAAGAAGACCTATTTCATCAGCAATGTCAAAAATTACAATCCTTTCTCTTATAAATCTTGATAACTTTATTGCTTTATTAATTAAAGATTTATTATCACATATTTCTTTTAAATGTAGAGGGCAACTCACTTTTTTAAAATAATTTTTTATTTTAGAAGATGAATAAACCATATTACAGACAGAGTTTTTAATTTCACTCCATTTTTCTGGTAATTTCTCCCTCAATTTTTTTGTAATTTTAATTTTATTTTCAAAAATTTCTTTTAATTTTTTTTCACTTGAAGGAAATAAGTAAATTAATTCATTTAATTTTTCATCATAATCAATTTTAATCTTATTCAATTTTTTACTTATTTCATCACAACTTATTTTTTTAATATTCTCGTAAATAAGTGCACTTAAAAATATTCCAGTACCAACCTGTAAACCGTGATATGAAAATGGTTCAATATTTCTTTGGCAAGCATACATATCAAGAAAATGAGAAATTAAGTGTTCCCCACCTGAGGCAGGAGAAGAAGAGCCAGCAATAATCATAGAAATACCGCCGAGATTTAATCCATCCATCAGATTTTTAATAACTTTCTTATCTCTTTTTAAAATTAAACTCCCTTTGTTTATATACTTTTTTTCTGCGCTACTTACAACTTCAAAAGGCAATGTGCAGAACTTTTCTCCTGTTATTATTGAAGATATTTTCCAGTCAGCATTGGCAAAACTTTTGGCAAGAGAATCAGCAAAACCAGATTTAATTAATTCTATAGGTGCATTACAAATTATGTTTTCATCTATATAAACATACTTACAAGGTTTAACTGGGATTGTAATTTTGACTCCATCTTTAATGTAAGCGCAAACTGGGGATGTATATCCATTCATAGAAGGAGCTGTAGGAAATGAAATTACAGGGATTTTATATTTATCCCCCACAAATTTTCCCATATCTGTAATAGTTCCTGAACCAACAGTAAGGATTATATCTATTTTTTCAATATTTTTTTTAATCTCCTCAATATAGAAATAATTTGCAGTTACCCTCTTTTCATTCTTTGGTTTTAATATTAATGGTATTGAAATATTATTTTTTATATTTTCTTTTATTTTTTTACCAGCAACTTCCCAAGTAATATTGTCACATAAAATAAGTAATTTTTTATAATTTGTATTTCTATCTAAAATTTTACAAAATTCATCCAGATTCCCATATCTTATATCCTCAATTTCTACCTTATGTATATCTTTACAATAATTGCATTTAAACTTTTTCCCAAGTAAATCTTTCATTCTTTTAATATTTTATAAAACTTTTGAGCATTTGAAAGCATATTATGATTGTTATTAAAATAAGCGAAAATTTTTTTTGGCTTTAAATCTTTTATTTTATTGGCAATTTCATTCAGTTCTTCTTCAGTATAATTGTGTGAATACCAACTATTTCTCCCATGAAATCTTAAATAGATAACTCCATTTGTTTTAACTATAAATGATTTTATTTCGGGGCTATCAATACTTACAAAAATAAGTCCAAGTTTTTCAATTCGTTTTACCCATTTTTCATCAAACCAACCCTTATGTCTAAATTCAATTGCAAATTTCCCTTTCTCTTCTAAATCTGAAAAAAAAACTTCAATGTTATTAAAAAATTCCGGTGAGAAAGAAGGAGGCATTTGGAATAAGTAAAAAACTATTTTTTCTTTAAGAGGGATAAAAATATTTTTAAAATCATTCCATACTTGTTTACTTTCTTCTGTTAATTTTAATACATGTGTTACCTTTCTGTGAACTTTTATAGCAAAATATATATTTTTGGATTTATTTGCCCATCCTTTAATTTGATTTGGATATGGAAATCTATAAAATGAAGCATTTAATTCAACAGAATTTAATTTTGAATTTTCAACATACCAGTCAAAACTTTTTTCCTCATTCCAACTATATAACCATCCACTCGTTCCTACATAAATTTCCATTTTCAGTAACCTTGGCAATTCATTTTTTCAAGATTAATGCAAATTGTTTCTATTGTTTTTAAAGGGACATCAGGTCCTATTTCTACACTTAAAGATAGTCCACCTTCAGGGAGAAAAAGTTTATCAATACATTTCTTTATATGTTCTTCTATTTGTTGGTTTGTAGCAAAGGGAAATAATTGTCTATTAAGATCAAGATGAATTGCAATTTTCCCTTTGCAGACTTTTTCTAATCCTTCTAATGTGTTTGGTCTAATTTGAGGATTAATAACATCTAAACCACATTCAATCAAATCAGGTATTATATCAAGAATATATCCATCTGAATGTAGATAAATTATAAGCCCATTTTCAACACATTTTTCAAACATTTTTTTGAAAGGCGGTTTTATATATTTTCTCCATTTTTCTGGACTAATTGGTAAGGATTTCTGAAGTCCAAGGTCATCACCAAATCCTATCCATTCAGCACCTATTTCAATGTATTTCTCAATAATTTTTAAGTTATAATCAAGAACAATATTTATTAATTTCTCTAATCTTAAATCTTCTGTTGCTATATCAATCATAAAGTTTTCAAATCCTCTTAAATAATAAAGTTGCATATACATTGAACCGTGAAATAGACTTCCACTTGCAATTTCTCCTTTTTCTTTTAATTTTTCAATATTTCCCCTTACTTCATTCCAATCTATTTCATTTCCATATCTATCATATTTTAAAGGATCTGGTGGATTAAAATTTTCAAATGCATCCCATTCTTTTAAAGGTGCAAGTTCTTCAACAGGTGCTCCACAGATTCCATTGTGTAAATTTTCCCATGTTATTCCCCATATATCTTTAAATCTACCCTTCTTATATTCAGGAGATAGTTTTATATTTTTAAAATCTCCAATCTTATAGTTTGGAAAAATTTTAGGATAAGAAAGTATTATTTTTTCTAATTCTTTCTCATATTTAAACCATGTGGCAGGTAAAATTCCAACTTTTACTGGGATATATTTAGGATAATCAAAAAATATTGATTTTAAAAAATTTCTTGTTTTTTCTTCTTTCTCCTCAATTTTAATTTTTTTATTTTTCATTTTTCTCTTTCTCCTTCAAGTTTACTTGTCAGGCCAAAAATATCAATAAATCCTTTAGATGCTTTATGATCAAATATATCTTTTTCGGTATATGTTGCAAGTTCTTCTTTATAAAGAGAATAAGGTGATTTCCTTCCAACAACAATACAATTCCCTTTATACAATTTTACTCTTACATGCCCAGTAACATATTTTTGTGTTTCTTCAACAAATCTATCAAGACATTCTTTTAAATGGGAGAACCATTGACCAAAATAAACAATTTGAGAATATCTAATAGAAACAAGTTTTTTAAATTCATATAAATCCCTTGAAAAAACAAGTTTTTCAAGTTCATTATGGGCTGTATGTAATATAACTGCTGCTGGTGCTTCATATATTTCTCTTGATTTTATCCCGACTAATCTATCTTCAATCATATCTATTCTACCTATCCCATGTTTTGCCCCAATTTCAGTTATTTTTTCAATTATTTTTATTTGGTCCATTTCTTTATTGTTTAAAGAAATAAAAACTCCTTTTTCAAAACCAATTTCAATATATTCTGGTTTTTCAGGTGTTCTTTCTGGTGAAGTAGTTATTTGATAGGCATCTTCTGGGGGCTCCTGCCAAGGGTTTTCAAGAATCCCACATTCAATTGATATCCCCCACAAATTTTCATCAATACTATAAGGTTTTGTTTTTGTAGTACTTATAGGTATTCCCTTTTCTTTGGCATACTCTATTTCTTCTTCTCTTGATTTAAATTCCCATTCCCTTAAAGGGGCTATTACTTTTATTTCAGGTGCAAGATATTTAAAAGTTAATTCAAATCTTACTTGGTCATTTCCTTTTCCTGTACATCCATGGCTCACTGCATCTGCTTTTTCTTTTTTAGCAACTTTTATTACGCCTTCTGCAATTAATGGTCTTGAGAGGGAAGTGGCAAGAGGATATTTGTCTTGATACAATGCTCCTGCTTTAAGTGTTGGAATTATATAATCTTTGACAAATTTCTCTCTCAAATCATCATAATAGAATTTTTTTGCTCCTGCTTTTTTTGCTCTTTCCTCAAGTATTTCAGGTGATTCAATTTTCTGTCCAATATTTGAGGTATAGGCAATTATTTCTGCATTATACTTTTCTTTTAAATATCTTATAGCAACAGATGTATCAAGCCCTCCCGAATAAGCAATTACTATTTTCATTTTATATCCCTCCTTTTTATATAATTTTTTCTTCTTTCATTTTCCTAATCAATTTTATCCTATCTGTAAGAAAAGCACCAAATCCTGAAAATGTTCCTATCAAATTACCTATTATTTTTAAAGTTTGATTTAGGGATAATAAATTGAAAATTAATATCCCTAAAAAAATTGACACAAACCATAAAATTTTTTTATCTTCAAATTTATAAAAAATCATTCTTGCCAAAAAAATAAAAATAAATCCTCTTGATATATATAGAGAAGAAGCAAAAATAGTTATTAATATTAATCCTGTTGGAACTCCAATTATTGTGATAAAAGAAAGTATTATAACAAAACAAAAAATTACTATTGAGAAAAACCCTACAAGTAAACATTTTAAAAATTTTTTCCCACTTGTTTGAGCAGTTGAAATCAATAAATTTGGAGTAAATAAGAGAAACATTAAATATGGAAAAAGTAAGGATAGAAAAGCATATAAAAATTTAAACTTTTTTATAAAATTAATTTTTTCAGTAAATTTTTCACCATAAGGTTTTTTCCATTCAGTTTTCCCTTTTATTATAACATCTTTAAATTCTTTTGGTTGAGGGGAATAATAAATTAAATTTCCTGAAATTTGAGTTCCTTCTTTTATTTGAATATTTGTGCCATTTATTAATACATCATTAAAAAAATTACCTGAAATTTCTATTTTTTTACCAAAAATGAAACACTTCCCCTTTACTTTAACATTAGATATATTTATTTTTTCTCCTATAACTCTTAAATTACCAAAAATTTCAGAATCTTCTATTTTAAATGTATCTGAAATACATGATAAATTTTCTTTTATTTTTCCAGTAAATGAAGTATAAACTCCTCCAAGAGAGTAAAAATCTCCGTTTATTAATCCAGATATTTCCTGATAAAGTGCAGCAGATAAAAAATCACCATTAATTTTAAAATTCCCTTTTATATTTTTTCCAATTCCTATAAATTCATTTCCTAAATTTCCTTTTAATCTAATATAATTGGCAATTATAAAAATTTCCTCATTGAAGTTTTCTATGTCAACTGTATCTTTAATGAAAACTTTTGAAAACAAGGAAAAAGAGAAAAGTAAAATTATTAAAAGGACTTTCTTCATTTTTTTATTATTTTCATCATAGGAATTTCATCACATCTTGGGAACTTAGGACAGTTTATGCAGTCAACCCATATTTTATGAGGCAATTTTTGTTTTGAAATTTTT